>JAYTWE010000221.1:0-5545 GCA_043744055.1 Magnetospirillum sp. | reverse complement strand
ACCGAGGTGTCCTCGGTGCCGTGAGCCAGAGTAATGGGAGCCGCCACCGGGCCGTCATTGACTGATGTTACGTCGAAAGTCGCGGAACTGGTGGTGCTGGCGCCTTGGCCGTCGGAAATGGTGAAGCTCAACTCCGCCGGGCCGTTGTAATTGGCGTCGGGCGTAAAGGTGAAGCTGCCATCGGCATTCTCGACGATGGTGCCATGGGTTGCGGTGACATTGCTCAGCGACAGAGTGTCGCCATCGGTGTCCGAGGCTCCGGCCAGCAGTTGCGCTTTGGTGAAGGTAACCGAATTATCCTCGGTTCCCGCCGCGCCCAGATCGATTTCCTTCGCCGTGGGGGCGTGGTTAACATGCTGCTCAAGGGTGATGACCTTGTCATCGGCGGGGAGGTCTTCTGGCGCGGGTTGGGCTTGAACCTGCGCTTGATTGGATGCGGGCGCTGCTGCGCCGGCATCTACTCTTGGGCCGATTGGCGCTGATTGCTGTGTTTCCCCATTACCGGTTTCGCCCTTGGCCTCTTCGGGAGCGATTGCGGGGGGAGGGACGGTGATTTCTTCAGCCTTGGCGGTGACGGCAGTATTGAATTCGTGTGGATCGGATGGGGCGAGCTGGATGTTCTCGATGCCGTCGATCTGATTGGTGACGCCAACCTGATCGATGGCGATAGTGAGATCCGTCGCTTTCCCGATCCCGCCTGCCGCGGCGATTTCGACCTGGGGGGCGCTGGTAGAGCCAGCGTGAATATCGGCGAGACGACTTAATGTGCCGTCACTGGTCTCGACAGGGCGAGCGACATTGAGTCTGGCTTCGCCCAGGTTTTGGTCGGCGACATTATGCAAGACCGTAAGGTCATCCAAGGCTTGATGAGCATCTTCGTCATTCACGGCGGCCAGCTTACCGGTTTGAGTGTTTTCGGTCTCAGACATGGACTTCCCCCCCGGGGCATAAAAAAAGCCCAGGCCTCAAGGAGGCGCAGGGCGTTCATGAATGTTACATAGCATTACATTCCGTGGTCGTCGAGTCTGATTATTACAGTGCCAAGCAACCGAGGTAGCAGCTTGCGCCAAGATGTAAATGCAATGATAATGAATGGAGAACAAATTTGAAATAGCACAAAGGTGCATAATATTTGCAACAATACACAGGAGGGCCGGTTAGCGCCTCTTCTGGATATATCTCGTCGGAATGTGGCGCTTTTGCTGCAATCGTAAGATTGTCGCTGTCTTTAGCGCCGCAGTGTAAGAGGCGGTTGCAAATTATACGCATGAACTGATCATGGCTTATGGCCTAGCTATCAATTATGCTAATTGGCATAGGGCGGTAGCGTGTGACCACGTCATTAGAGTCAAATCGACGGATTTTAAAACAAGCTCCCTATACGAAGTCTATGTATTGACGGCCCTTGGAGGGGGGAATTGGCGATGCGGCTCCCCGTTGACGAGCGTCTTATTTCAAGGCTCCAGCTGATCGGGACAGCCATTGTTGTCAGTGTGCTGGTCATCGGTCTTGGCTTTTTCTTCATCCGCCAGATCACTCGGGTCTTCCAGAATCTGATCGGCAATGCCATCAAATATCGCGCACCTGACCTTGTGCCGAAGGTATTGGTGGATTGCACCCGTCTCGACGCAGGATGGGAGTTTCAGGTATCGGATAATGGGATCGGGATTGAGCCTCAGTATTTCGATCGGATATTCGGAATTTTCCAGCGGCTGCATACCCGTGACAAATACGAGGGAACCGGAATCGGACTGGCGATCTGCAAGAAGATCATCGAACGCCATGACGGCTTGATTTCCGTGGAGTCACAGCCCGGAACAGGGACTGTCTTCCGATTTGTACTGCCTGTGGCCAAGTCTTTCTAAGCTGAGGAACTCAAGCTGCTTTAATAGTTCCGAGAAAGCTTGCAACTTCACTTTGCATGCGTTCGGACTGACTGGAAAGCTCCTTGGCGGCGACCAGGACATGGCGAGCGGCGGTTCCCACGTCCCTGGCGTTCCGGGTGATGCCGGAGATGTTGGAGGAGACCGCGTTCGTGCCATCCGCGGCTTGGTGGATGTTGTTGGCGATTTCGTGGGTGGCGGCCCCTTGTTGCTCCACTGCCGAGGCGATGGATGCCGCGATTTCGTTGACTTCGCGAATTGTAACGCCGATGGCGCGGATATCCGTAACAGCCCCTTGAGTTCTTGTCTGGATACTTTCGATCTGGGAGCGGATGTCCTGGGTTGCCCGCGCAGTCTGGTTGGCGAGGTTCTTCACTTCCGAGGCGACCACGGCGAAGCCTTTCCCGGCTTCTCCCGCACGGGCCGCCTCAATGGTGGCGTTCAGCGCCAGCAGATTGGTTTGGCTGGCGATGTGCTGAATCAGGTCGATGATCTCGCCGATACGCTCCACCTCAGACGCCAATTCTCCTACGGTCGTGTCGGTGCGCTGCGCTTGGGCGGCGGCATTTTCGGTGACAAGAGCCGAGCGAATGACGCGTTCTCCGATTTCACGGATGGAAGCCGTCAGCTCTTCGGTGGCAGAGGCAACGGCCTGGACATTAGAACTTGCTTCGTCAGCAACTTTTGCAACCACTTCCGTCTTCTGGTCCGCATGACTGGCGGTTTCACTCATGGTCGCTGCTGTGCGTTGCATGCTATCTGCGGATTCTGTGACCGAACGGACCATATCTCCGACATTGCGTTCAAAGGATTCGGCGAGGGCAAGCATGGTTTTGCGTCGCTCGTCACGGGTCTGGCTTTCCAGGCGCTGCTGCTCCTCGCGGAGGCGGCTTGTCTCAATCATCGTGTCCTTGAACACCTGAACCGCTTTGGCCATGGCGCCAACCTCGTCGGTGCGGGTGACTTCCAAGATATTCACGGATGTATCGCCCGAGGCCAAGGCCGCCATTTTGATCCGCAGGGAATCAAGCGAATCGGTGATGGTTTTTCCGATGGCCCAGGCAATCAAGGCCGCGCCTGATCCCAATGCCAGTGTAATCAGGCCAAGCTTGGCCAAGATTGAACGGAATTCTTCTTCCAGATCATCCATGTAGACGCCGGTGCCGATCATGATTTGCCATGGGGCGAACAGTTTCACATAGGTTGATTTCGGCATGGGGATATCGCTACCCGGCTTGGGAAAGCTGTAGGACACCACGCCGCTGCCGTCACGACGGCTGACGTCAATCATTGTGCGGACATAGTGCACGCCAGATGAGTCCTTGGCGTCAATTCGATTGGTCCCGATCATCTTGGGATTGCCGCCATTGGCCAAGGCAGTTCCGTCAAGATTGAAGATCATCAGGTAATCGCGCCCGTCATTATAGCGCATGGACTGAACCGTCGAGGCCAGTTTCTTGCGAGCTTCGTCCGCGGGAAGTTGTCCGGCCTTGACCTCATCTTCAAGGCGAGAGGCGATGCTCCATGCCGTTTCAACCAAGGCACGCAACTCCGTCATTCGCGCCGCATTCATCTTGGCGCGGGCATCGAATGCGCTGGTCAATCCTATTGCAACCAGGGCGGAAATGGTGGCGCAAAGAAGCAACGCCAGCTTGGTGCGGATCGTCATGGGATTTTGCCTGATTTTGTGTCTGAGCCATCCGTGGGGTCAGTTTGGCAACAATCTCAATTCAAGCCGCAGAATGCTATTTCGGTTATCCACAGCCCGAGTAACGTGATCTCCGGTTTGCTCATGGTCAGAGGAAATAGAACCGGTCATACTCTTTTCTTGAATTCACTCTGTGAGTGCGGTGTGATCCTTACGGAAGTGTTGGCTGATCCGGTGGTGGGGATGATGATTCGGGGTTTCCTGATTGGCTTGTTGTTCGTGCTCCATGGTGGATACGCTATGGCGGGGCCGGATTGTTCTCGGCCCTTTTCTCTTGCCTTGCACGAGCACGGATTATTGTATTCTTCTGAAACTGATTCCGGGATTGATAAGGATATCGCGGACGAATTATCCCGACGCAGTGGTTGTCGTATCATTGTAAGTGTGCTGCCACGCGCCCGGATCTGGCAGCTGATTGAATCGGGTTCTCTTGACTTCAGTCTTTCCGGGATCACCAATACCGAGCGAGAGAGATTTGCCGGTTTTGCTTGGTATATCAGCAACAAGTATTACCTTTTAGTGCGCAATGATTCGGGTGTTCGCAGCCTGTCGGGGTTTGAAGGTGATGACCGCCTCAAACTGGGGGTGATCCGCAGTTTCCGCTATAGCGTGTCCGGCAATTCTTTGGTGGACAAGTTGATGGCGCAGAACCGAATCAATCAGTCTGGTGGGCTTGGCCCCCTTTATCAGGCTCTTGCGCTTAACCATATCCAAGGCATGATTATCGAGCCTTTCGATTATCCGTCCTTGGATGAAAAGAAAATTCGGAACATTACGAATATTATTGAGTTCAAGGACCCTGCCGTTCCTCATGGCCTTATCATGTCGAAGCTGTCCTTGTCTGCGGTCGAGCAGGAGCAATGGCGTGCATTGGTGAATTCCATGCGTGCCGACGGGACTGTCCGGCGGATTTTTGAGAAATACTTCACACCGGATATGGCGATGGCTTTATCCGAATTTGAATCTCCTCCCTGATCGTGCGCCGCTCACTCTTCATTCCTTGGCTTGTTCTTGTCGCCACTCTGGGCGTGACGTGGCTGATTTGGGATCATGAACGCTCTGCCGCACGCTTGGAGTTGCGGACACAGTTTGATTTGGTTTTGCGTGACACCGGCAGCCGGATCGAGCAGAGAGTTTCTACCTACGAACAATTGTTGCGTGGTGTGCAAGGTCTGTTTGCGGCGGGAAAGGCGGTGGAGCGTGCCGCTTTCACCGATTATATTCAGGCCTTGCAGTTGGATAGTGGCTTTACCGGAATCCAAGCCATTGGTGTCGTAGAAATTGTTCCCGTGGCGGATCTGGCTTCTCATCAGGTTTCCATGCGGGGGCAAGGTTTTACCGATTACGCCGTGTATCCCAAGGATGAGCGTGAGTTTTACGCTCCTATCATCCAGCGCGAGCCTTATATCGGTCGAAATCGGGGCAAGCTTGGCTTTGACGCCTGGTCGGAACCGTTGCGGCGCGAGGCCATGGAACGATCACGCGACACAGGCATGGTTGCCATAACCGGTCGAGTCCGTCTGGCCATTGAAGCCGAGGCAGAGGGCGTGGTTCCGCCAAGCTTCGTCATGTATCTCCCCATCTATGTTCCGGGGCTGCCTCATGACAGTTTGGAGCAACGGCGCGCCAATCTGAAAGGCTGGGTTTTTATTTCTTTCCGCATGACGGACTTTATGGCGAGCCTTCAGGGTGAGCAGCCTCCCGGCTTTAGTTTCGGTATCTTCGACGGTGTCGAGCAGACCGACGAGAATATGATCTTCCGTTCCAAGGACGGTGCTGATCCCAGCGCTATTCCTGTCCAGACCTCAAGCGAATATCTGGTGATTGCGGGTCATACCTGGACCTTGTCCATGGCGGGAGTTAGCGGTTTTCATCCCGGACTCGGCCGTAATGCGGCCCGACTGATTGCTTGGGGCGGTGGGGGGCTTGGGCTTCTTCTTGGGCTTTTGTCGTG
>JAYTWE010000220.1:0-4969 GCA_043744055.1 Magnetospirillum sp. | reverse complement strand
CGGCCTTCATCCGTCACGAGAAGCTGGAAGAAGCCGCCAAGATCGGCGTCCAGGACTGCGTCTCGTGCGGGTCGTGCTCGTATATCTGCCCGTCCCACATCCCGCTGGTGCACTTCTTCAACTACGCCAAGGGCCGCATCGCCGCCCTTGACCGTGAGCGCCGCAAGATGGAGCAGACCAAGGCATTGGTCGAGGCTCACAACGCCCGACTGGAGCGCCAGGCCCAGGCCAAGCGCGAAGCCGCCGCCCGCGCCAAGGCGGCCAAGGAAGCGGAATCGGCAAACTCCGACGCAAGCAGGGCCAACGCATGAGCATCGTCGTCGACAAAAGCGGACCGTTCACCCACGGCACCAACTCCGTCCAGCTGACCATGTACACCGTACTGGCGGCATTGGCCCCGGCAACGCTGTTCAATCTGTATCTGTTCGGCTGGCCCGCCATCTTCTTGTTCCTGGTCACCATGGGCGCTTGCATCGGGGTGGAAGCCTTGTGCATCCGCCTTGGCGGCGGCGACCCCGCCGATGCCCTGTCCGATGGCTCCGTCCTCATCACCGGATGGCTGCTGGCGCTCAGTCTGCCGCCATGGGCTCCTTGGTGGGTGGCCGTCGTGGCCTCCATCTTCGCCGTGGCCCTTGCCAAACACGCCTTTGGCGGTTTGGGCCAGAATGCCTTCAATCCGGCCATGGTGGGCCGCGTCGTGGTGCTGGTCTCGTTCCCGGTACAGATGACCGCCTTCGTACCGGCCAAGCCCCTGTTTTCTGCGGGAGCGCCCGGTTTCGCGGAAAGCCTGCATGTGACCTTCGGCAAGGCGGTCAGCCTGGACGGCATCAGCGCCGCCTCGCAACTGGGCTTCGTCAAGACCGAAATGGCTCGCGGCATTCCCGTCAACCAGTCCATGGAGCATCTGCCATCCCTCAGTGACATGATGCTGGGCTTCCATCCCGGCTCCATGGGAGAGACGGCGCTGCCGCTGATCCTGCTGGGCGGATTATTCCTCATGTGGCGCCGCATCATCACGTGGCATGTGCCGGTGGCCATGCTGGGCACCTTGTTCCTGATGGGAACCGTGTTCAACATCGTCGATCCTGGCCGCTATGCCGCAGGCTGGTTCCACCTGATCTCGGGCGCATCCATCCTGGGAGCCTTCTTCATCGCCACCGACTATGTCACCTCACCGGTGACCAAATCGGGTCAGCTGGTCTTCGGCGCGGGTATCGGCCTTCTCACCTGGATCATCCGAACCTATGCCGGTTATCCCGAAGGCGTCGCTTTCGCCGTATTGCTGATGAACGCGCTGACACCCATCATCGACCAACATTTCCGGCCTCGCGTCTTTGGGCGCACCCGCAAGGGCGAGCCGCTGTCGCTCAAGGGGGGCAAATGAGCACGATCCGGCCGACCTGGGTTCACGCCACCATCTTAGGGACCTTCTGCGCCGGATTCGGCGTCGCCCTGGCGCTGACCGACGACATCACCAAAGCGCCCATCAAAGAGCGCGCTCTGGAAGACAAGATGACGTCGCTGGGCCAAGTGATCCCCAAGACCATCCACGATAACAATCCGGTCATCGACGCGGTGACCTTGAAATCGCCGGAAGGGAAAGAGGTTATCGTCTATCGCGCCATGATGGCCGGTCAGATCACCGGCTTCGCCTATGAACTAGATGCCAGTGGCGGTTATGGCGGCCCTGTCAAACTGATGCTGGGCGTCGCCCCCGACGGCAAGCTTCTGGGCGTGCGGGTCATCTCCCACAAAGAGACCCCCGGCCTGGGCGATAAGATCGACGCGGCCAAAACCGACTGGATCACCCGCTTCACCGGCCTGTCCCTGGGCAATCCACCGGTGGAAAAGTGGAAGGTCAAGAAAGACGGCGGTCAGTTCGACCAATTCTCCGGTGCCACCATCACGCCTCGCGCCGTGGTCGGCGGTATCCGTCTCGGTCTGGAATTCTTCACCGCCAATAAGGCCCGCATGATGGAGAAGAAGTGATGTCTGCGAATTACGGACAGATCGCCAAAGACGGATTGTGGGAAAACAACGGTGTGCTGTGCATGCTTCTCGGCATGTGCCCGACCATGGCCATGACCGGCACCGCCACCAACGGTTTGGGCATGGGCCTTGCCACGGCGGTGGTGATGGCGGCATCCAATCTGATGGTCGCCATGTTCCGCAATTACGTCACCCATGAAGTGCGTATCCCGGTCTATATCCTGATCGTGGCCGCCAATGTGACCTTCGTGGATCTGGTGATGAATGCCTGGATGCACGAGCTTTACAAAGTGCTGGGCCTGTTCATTCCGCTGATCGTATCCAACTGTCTGCCCCTGGCCCGCCTGGAGGCTTTCGCCGCCAAGGAGCCGGTCCTGCCCTCGCTGGCCGATGGAACCTTCATGGGTTTGGGCTTTACCTTCGCCCTGACCATCATCGGCGCCGTGCGCGAGATCATCGGCCAGGGCACCTTGTTCGCCGATGCCGCCTTGCTGCTGGGGCCTGCCTTCACCTTCCTCGAAATGCGCCTGATGCCCGCCGATATGGGAATTCTGGTCATGATCTTGCCGCCCGGCGGCTTCCTGGTGGCCGGACTGATGGTGGTGGCCAAGCGCATGATCGACGTTGCCTCGGGCAAGGAAATCAAGATGGCTGGCGCGCATAGCGTATAGCGACGGAGCGCGGGCGTCCCCGCCCGCTGATGCGGCCAAGATGGCCGCGCTCCAGATAAAAGGGAAAAGGATTATGAAGGTCGGAATCGTCTACGCCGTTCCCACACGCCAGTCCTGGCTGACCATCGATGTACCGGAAGGCACCACGGTCAAACAGGCCATCGAGAAATCGGGCGTGCTGCACCAGTACCCCGAGATCGACCTGGAAACCCAGAAGGTCGGTATTTTCGGCAAGGCCACCACCTTGGATGCCATCGTCGAGGAAGGGGCCAGAATCGAGATCTACCGCCCCATAACCTGCGACCCGAAGACCGTCAAACGTCGCGCCAAGGACGGCGCTGAAGGAGCTGCCGGATGAGCACTCAAGATGATCTGACGGTCACCCAGGCCGTGGCCTATGCGGTCCTCTATGCCCTGGACACCGAAGCCGGTGCATCGTGGAAAGCCTGGGCTCATATCTGGCTGAAGGGCGACGATCGTTCGGCCCATTCCGCTCAGGTGGCCGCTGCCGGAGCCACCACGCCTTCGGCCCGCTTTGCCGCCAGTGCCGCGCGTCTGTTGGCCGAGGCCACTCAGTTACAGACCGAAGCCGCCATGTTGAGTTCAGAGAACCGCAATGCCGCATGGCAGTTGGACCAGTACGACCAACGCAACGCCCAATGCCTGAACGAAGTGGCCGAGGCCATCCGCATGTCCAGCAGCGACGGGACCATGGATACCGAAAGCCCCCGTTCCGCCGAACTGCGCGCCAAGGCCCTGCGCGACTTCTGATCTTTTGGCTTCCCCAAAGAAAAAAGGCGGAAGACCTAAGTCTTCCGCCTTTCTCTTTTACCTCACCTGTCAGCCGGTGGTGACGGCGGTCTCCACGTTCGACGGGTCGATACGCTTGTTCAGGGCTTCCTTCAGCTTCTCGTGATCCAACTCGTTCTCCCACCAAGAGACAACGATGGTGGCCACGCCATTGCCGATGAAGTTGGTCAAGGCACGGCATTCGCTCATGAACTTGTCGATGCCGAACACGATGGCCATGCCGGGAACCAGACCGGGATTAACCACCGCCAGAGTCGCAGCCAGAGTGATGAAGCCAGCACCCGAAATACCGCTGGCGCCCTTCGAGGTCAGCATGCCGACGATCAAGATGGTCATCTGCTGCGAGAAGTCCAGATCCACCCCCATGGCCTGGGCGATGAACAAGGTCGCCAGGGTCATGTAGATATTGGTGCCGTCCAGATTGAATGAGTAACCGGTGGGAACCACCAGACCGACAACCGGCTTGGAACAGCCCAGACGTTCCAGCTTTTCCATCAGCAGCGGCAAAGCGCTTTCCGACGAGCTGGTACCCAGCACGATCAGGATTTCATCTTTGATGTATTTGATGAATTTGATGATGCTGAACCCGGCGATCTTGGCGATAAGACCCAGAACCACGAAGATGAACAGAGCGGCGGTCAGGTAGAAGGTCCCGATCAGACCAACCAGGCTGCCCAAAGCCTGGGGGCCGTATTTACCGACCGTATAGGCCATGGCGCCAAACGCACCGAACGGAGCCGCCTTCATGACGATGGCGATGACGCCGAACACGGCATGAGCCGAATCGTCAATGAAGGAGCGGATCGCCCGACCGCGTTCCCCCAGAACCATCAGCGAGAAGCCGAACAGAATGGAGAACAGCAGAACCTGGAGAATATCGCCCTTGGCAAAGGCGCCGACCACGCTGTCGGGAATGACGTTCATGACGAAGTCCACCGACTTCATCTCGCCCGCCGCCTTGGTGTACTTGGACACGGCGGCCGCATCGGGCAGAGTACCGCCAAAGCCAGCACCCGGCTTTAAAACATTACCGACAATAAGGCCCAGCGCCAGGGCGAAGGTGGAAACCACCTCGAAATAGACCAGCGCTTTGATACCGACCCGACCGACCTTCTTGGCGTCTTGAATATGGGCGATGCCCGATACGACGGTGAAGAAGATGATGGGCGCGATCATCATTTTAATCAGCTTGATGAAGCCGTCGCCCAGAGCCTTGATCCATTCATTGGTGGAGAAGCCCGGAAACAAGGCCCCCACGATCCCACCGATGACGATGGCGAACAGAACTTGGACGTAAAGCTGCTTATATAGGGGAATATTGCCGGTCTTGGACGTCATCTGGCCCTCTCTATCGCTATCAGTAAGCGGGGACTTTATTTGATACTGGCTTGTAGCGGATTTGTTATGGAAGTGTCGATTGTGGGTTTCCGATGGTATGGGGCATGGGACCCGCGCCGATACAGGCATTGACGCCAGCACAAGGGTGGGAAATGGTGTGC
>JAYTWE010000219.1:0-5735 GCA_043744055.1 Magnetospirillum sp. | reverse complement strand
CCTGGTGCCGCATGCGTGACGACGATCTGGGTGCGGCATTGTTGTGTGGATTGGGTTCGGTCAATCTCTCCATCCCGGTCTCGGACTTGCAACTTGCCGCCAAGCTGGGACGGGACCGAGCCTGGGCGTTGGGACATCTGGACCTCATGATCCGCAAGGCGCGTGACATGGGGTTCGAGGTTCTGGTGGGGGGCGAGGATTCCTCGCGGGCCGATCCCGATTTTCTATGTCGGGTGGTCGAGGCTTGCGAAAAGGCGGGGGCGCGGCGGTTTCGCTTCGCCGACACCATGGGAATCATGGACCCATTCGGCATTCATGACTGCTTCAAGCTGTTGCGGACCGCCACGTCCATGGAATTGGAAGTCCACGCCCATGATGATTTGGGTTTGGCCACCGCCAATTCTCTGGCGGCGGTCAAGGGGGGGGCGACTCATGTGAGCACCACTGTCAACGGGTTGGGCGAACGTGCTGGCAATGCCCCGTTGGAAGAGGTGGTGGTGGCATTGGATCACCTCTACGGTCTTAGCACCGGGATCAACAAGCTGGCCCTGGGGACGGTGTCCAAGCTGGTGGCCGATGCTTCGGGTCATCCGGTTCCGGTGGATAAAAGCATCGTCGGCGCCAATATCTTTACCCACGAATCCGGTATTCATGTCAGTGGGTTGCTGCGTGACCGCCGTACCTACGAGGCGTTGAACCCGGCCGAGCTGGGGCGTAATCACCGGGTTGTGCTGGGCAAGCATTCTGGAATGACCTCGGTTCTGCATGCCTGTCGCGAGATCGGGCTTTCGGTTTCCACCCCTCAGGCCCGTGCTTTGCTGGCTCGGGTTCGGACCCATGCCGCCAGCACCAAGACCATTCCCACTGCCGAGGATCTGCGCCGTTTCCATACGGAAGCAGCGGAACGCTCCCTTGGCTTGGTATAGGAGTTTCGTCATGATTCAGGAAAAGCTCGCGGGGTTGTCTTCTGCCGAACAGTTTTTCGAGACTCTGGCCGTGCCCTTCGATCCCATGGTGGTGAATGTCAGCCGTCTCCACATCTTGAAACGCTTCCGCGAGCTGATGCGTGATCTTGGTCCCGATGTGGGAGACGTGGAGTGCCGCTCGGCTTTGATTACCGCCTATGACGAGTTCGCCGAGGGCCGTGGCGTCAAGACCTTCAAAGTCTTCAAGGACACCATGCCCGGCTTTGTCTCCATCAATGATCTGCGGCCAGCCGGTCACTGATGTTGCGGTAAGCGCTGATGAAGCTTTTCCTTCCCCGGCTGTGTCGGGGGAGGGTTGGGCATTCACGATGTTCTCCCTCCCTCGGCTGTGTCGGGGGAGGGTTGGGTATTCACGATGTTCTCCCTCCCTCGGCTGTGCCGGGGGAGGGTTGGGTATTCACGATGTTCTCCCTCCCTCGGCTGTGCCGGGGGAGGGTTGGGGTGGGGGCCTGTTCTCGCTTTTCAGGAAATTTCGACCACATCCACGGCGGCGTGGACCTGATGCTCGCCGCCGCCCAGGACGACGCCGCGAACCGGGCTGACATCATCATAATCGCGGCCCCAGGCCACCACGATATGGTCTTGGCCCGCCGCCATGTTGTTGGTGGGGTCTACGTCCAGCCAGCCCCAACCGGGCTGATAGACCGATAGCCAGGCATGGGACGCGTCGGCTCCCACCAGCTTTTCCTTACCGGGAGGCGCGATGGTGCGGATATAACCGCTGACATAGCGCGCCGCCAATCCCATGGCTCGGATGCAGGCGATTCCCACATGGGCGAAGTCCTGACAGACGCCCCGGCGTTCCTCGAACACCGTCATCAACGGAGTGCCGACGCTGGTGGCTTCGGCGTCAAAGGCGAAGTCGTGGTTGATGCGTGATACCAGATCCATTACCGCTTCGGTCAGGGGGCGGCCCGGCGTGAAGCTGGGAGCGGCGTATTCGGCGGCTTCTGACAAAGCGGGCACCTGGGGCGAGGCAAAGACGTAATCCATCACCGATTCGTCAAGGCCACGACCGCCGGGCCAAGTGTCCAGACGGATTGCATCCCAGGCGGGAACCGCGAACTGGGGCAGGGGCGGTTGTTGGCTGGTCTCCACCACGAAAGACGATTCGATCACTAAAGTGGAGTGCGGGTCTTGAATGGTGAAGAAGGTGGTGGGATTGCCAAAATAATCGTGACCACCGTCGTGCAGCACTGCCGGTTCCGGTCGGATGGTGACGGCGACCTTGCTGAACTGTTGGCCACTCACTTCACGCGGGCGGAGATGGGCAGCGTGGTGGGACAGCTGAACTGGTTCGGTATAGCGATAGGTTGTGGTGTGACGGACACGGAATTTCATGGCATGACCTCCATGCGCGTCACCGGCAACCGCCACTGCGCATGGGTGAAATAGGTGCGTGAGATCTGTTCCGATAATTCCCACAGCCGCGACCGGAGGACGTCGAGCAGCCGCTCGGCATCGTGATAACCGGCATCACGCTCATAGCGGGCCAAAACGGTTACATCGGTGGTGCGGATGGTGCCTGACAAAATCGTCATCAGTTTCTGTTCCGGCTGGTAGAAGCCGCTGTCATCGCCGATGGCGGCCAAGGCGTCCATATGGCGGGTCAAGACTGCGATCTGGAAACCCAGCGAGCGGGGATTGCTTTCGTCGCACAGCAGAAGGTCCAAAACCCCCGCCAGTCTGGGCGACGCCAGATAGCGCGAGCGATAGGTCATGATGCTGTCCCAGATTTCCAGCATCAGCTCCAGCGGCACCGCTTCCTCGTTGTCCACATCGGTCAGCGCACCGCTCAGATTTTCTACGATGGCGATGGCGCGTTCCATGCGGCGGCCGGTATCGAGGAACAGCCATTGCGGCCCACGGGTCATATTCTCCATGGCAAGGCCGCTGATGGCCTGCATGGTCAGCATGACCGAATTCAATCGGCCAAAGACATCGCCATCCAGGGCCTCGGCCTCTAACAGCCCGACCTCCTCGCGCAGACGCTGTACCGATCGCCAAGTGTCGGTGGACATGCGGTCGCGCAGATTACCCACCACGCGGGTCAGGTGGTTCACCGAATTGGACAGGCCGGGCTGGGCGCTGTCCATATGATATTGAATCAAGCGGAGCGGCAGTCTCTCCGGCGTTTCTTTCATGATCTCTTCGGGCATGTCCAGGCCAAGCTGGCTCATGGTCAGGAGGATGGCGCGGGCTTGGTGACCATCGTCTTGAGTCAGGCAATCTTCCATTTGCCCCAGGGCCGAGCGCAGCAAGCGGGTGGAGGACTCGCAGCGTTCCAGATAGCGGCCCAGCCAGAACATATCATCGGCCACTCGTGACGGCAGATCACGATTGTCGCGGGTCAGCCGAACGGCGGGAGCGCGGATTCGAGCGGCAATCTGAGTGTCGCGCCGCCCGGAAGCCGCGATCCAGACATCCTTGCTGCCGCCGCCGCCAGCCTGAAGCCGAGTGGTCAGCAGATCGCGCTCGGCGGAGAGGCGGGCCAGCCCGCCGGGCAGGGCTTGCCAGCCGCGCTCGGTGGCCACGGCAAAGACTCGCAGAACCGTATGCTGAGGTTCGAGATGACCGCCAGTCCAGACCGGGACGGTGGAAACGCCGCCGATATCTTGGGCCACCCAGTCCCATGGCCGGGTGGCGATGGTGTTGCGCAACTGAGCCGCCGCCGCATCGGTCAGGGCGGCGCCGACCATGGGTTGGTCGCGATTGGCGAAGGCGGGGCGGATAATCAGGCGTTCCAGATTATTCATCACATACAAGCAGGCATCGGGTTCACCGCACCACCAGGTGGAGACCGATGGTAATGCCAGTTCCTCGCCCAATAGATCGCGGGCCAGGGCGGGCAGAAAGCCCATGACCGAGGCTCCGTCCAGCAAGCCGGTTCCGATGGCATTGGCCAAGGCGACGTTACCGGCTCTGGCCGATTGCAGCAGACCGGCCACGCCTAAGGTGGAATCGCCGCGCAGTTCCAACGGATCGCACCAGACGCCGCCGGTGCGGCGGAAGATCACATCCACCCGCTGCAACCCGGTCAGGGCTTTCAGATAGACATTGTTGTCGCGCACGGTGAGGTCTTCACCCTGAACCAGGGTGATGCCCAACTGACGGGCCAGGAAGGCGTGTTCGAAATAGGTGGCGTTGTAGGGGCCGGGAGTCAGCAAGACGATGCGGGGATCGTCCTTGTGCCGGGGTGACAGGTTTTGCAACGAGCGTCGCAAAGCATCGTAGAACGGCCCTAACCGCTCCACCTGAAGTGACCGATGGAGTTCGGGCAGGACACGGCTGACGATGGAGCGGTTTTCCAGGGCGTAACCCGCACCCGAAGGGCTTTCGGTGCGGTCTCCCACGACTTTCCATTGGCCGTTATTGTCGCGGGCCAGATCAGCGGCATAGACGTGCATATGGCGGTGACCGACCGGCTTCCAGCCATGGCAGGGGCGCAGGAATCCCGGATTGGCATGGAGCAGCGCCGAGGGAATCAGCCCCCGCGAAACCAAGCTCCGCTTGCCGTAAAGGTCGGTGATGATGGTTTCCAGCAAGGTGGCGCGCTGTTCAATCCCGGCGGCGATCATGGTCCATTCATGCTGGCCTATGATCACGGGAAGCGGGTCAAGCCGCCATGGCCGATCAAGTCCGGCGGGGTCGCCATAGACATTGTAGGTCACGCCGTTATCGCGCAGCAGCCGTTGGCCCAGGTCCCAGCGTCGGCGCATCTCTTCTGGTTCGAAACGCATCAAGCCATCGGCGAAGGGCTGCCAGTGAGGACGAACGTGTCCATCCTCTCCCATAACCTCGTCATAGCAGCCCATCAATGGCCGATAGCTGTCTTGCAACGTCGCTACCGGCGTGTCGTGGCGATTTTTAAGTCGTCGCGGTATCTTGACCTCCCCCTCTTGCGCTGGCGGTATTTTCTTATACCGGCGAGCCAATGAATTGGCTCGCCTTATTGCCCCTCAAGCGCCGGGCGCTTGCGCTTGGCTTACGCGCCATGAGGCGCGGCGGGCCTTGCCCTTGCCGTCTCCCCCGTGAACTGAACAGGTCAGTTCACGGGGGAGACGGTATTATTGTAGTCTTAAATCCAGCGTATTGGGGTAGTCCTGATGAACCGCCCCGCCATCCACCCGCAGCGGCCCATGGCTATGGCCGAACGGGAAGAAGCGAGCGCGTCGGCGCGCTTCCGCTTCGTAGGAATTCACCGGGAAGGTATCATAACTTCTGCCGCCGGGGTGGGCGACATGATAGGTGCAGCCCGCCACCGCTTCACCGGTCCAGGTATCCACCAGATCGAAGACCAGCGGCGTATGAACGCCGATGGTGGGATGCAGGCAGGATGCGGGCGCCCAGGCGCGATAGCGAACGCCCGCCACGAACTCTCCCCGTGTTCCGGTGGGAGCCAATGGCACGCGGCGCCCGTTGCAGGTGACCACATAGCGGTCGCCTTCCAGGTTGGAGAGTTTGACCTGGATGCGCTCCACCGAGGAATCCACATAGCGTACCGTCCCGCCCGCGCCGGGTTCTTCGCCCATGACGTGCCAGGGCTCCAGGGCGTTGCGCAACTCCATGCGGACACCGTGATGGGTGATGCCGCCCATCACCGGGAAGCGGAATTCCATATGAGGGGCGAACCATGACTTCTGGAAGGCGTAGCCGCCGCCGTTCAGCCATTCCAGCACCTCGTCCAGATCCCGCTCGATCCAATGGGGCAGCATATAGCGGTCGCGCAAGCTGGAGCCGAACCGGATT
>JAYTWE010000218.1:0-4831 GCA_043744055.1 Magnetospirillum sp. | reverse complement strand
CCGCTGCACCAGCGCATCAAGTCCAATTTCGATCACTGGATCGACATCACCGCCCTGAGCGATGTGGAGGCGGCACGCCGCATGGCCGATGACGGGATTCAGATCCTGGTGGATCTCAACGGTTACACCCGAGACGGCCGCACCAAGCTGGTGGCGTTGCGCCCGGCTCCGGTGATCGTCAACTGGCTGGGCTATCCCGGCACCATGGGCAGCCCCTATCACCATTATATCATCGCCGATGACTGGGTGATCCCGGACGATGCCGAGATATATTACTCGGAAACAGTGCTGCGGCTGCCCTGTTATCAGCCCAATGACCGCAAGCGGGTGGTCTCGCCCCATCAGCCCAGCCGGGCCGATGCGAGATTGCCGGAAGAGGCCATGGTTTATTGCTGCTTCAACGGGCTGCACAAACTGACTCGCTTCGCCGTTTCGCGCTGGCTGACCATTCTAGAGCGGGTGCCGGGCAGCGTGTTGTGGCTGTTGAGTGGAGCCGAAGGAGCGCAGCAGCGTCTGCGCGATCTCGCCACCGGGCATGGCATTGACCCCGCTCGTCTGATCTTCGCCGACAAGCTGGCGAATCCTTATCATTTGGCCCGCTATCCCCTGGCCGACCTGTTCTTGGATACCGCGCCCTATGGGGCTCATACTACCGCTTCGGATGCGTTGTGGATGGGGGTGCCGATCCTGACCCTCAGCGGCAGGTCCTTCGCGTCGCGGGTCTGCGGCAGTCTGGCCCGCGCCGCCGGTCTGCCCGATCTGGTCTGCGAAACCCCCGAAGCTTATGTGGACCGCGCCGTGGCCCTGGGTCTTGACCGCTCCGCCTTGCAGACTTATCGCCAAAATCTGCAAGACGGCCGTGACCAGTGTGTCTTGTTCGATACCAGCCTGTTGGCCCAGCGGTTGGAAGGTCTGTACCGCCGGATGTGGGCGGATTACGAGCAAGGTAAGCTGCCCGTTCCCGATCTCACCAATCTGGATGCCTATTTGGATGTGGGGGTCGAGCCTGACCAGGACGAGTTCGAAGCTTTGGCCTTGGAGGATTACTCCGGCTGGTGGCGTGACAGACTCACCCGGCGTCATCGCTTTCGCCCGATCGGACCGGATAAACGCTTGTGGCCGACAGCGCCATGACGGGCAGCATTCTCATCGAGACGTGGTCTCAGTCCCTGGACCCATTCCTTATATAATCCAGTGGGATCAAAGGGCCTCGGCCCTTTGCGGGTGAAGGGCAGAGCCCTTCGTATAGCTCTATTGGTCCTCTGGCACTTCGGCGGCGCGCTCGCTGGTGCGGAGGTAGGGCATCATGTCGGGGCGCAGCCGGGCCATGTGGCGATGGTGGTCCTTCATGGCCGCCACCAGGGCTCCCTTGCGGTCCAGCATGGTGTCGGCCATGGCGATCATGCGGGAGTTGGGCCAGGAATAGGGGCGGATAGCCTCCAGATGGGTGAAGGCCTCTGCTTCCCGCCCGGGATTGGCCTGGGCCATCAAGATCACCGCCGTGGCGGTGGAGCGCGAAATCCCCATATGGCAATGAATCAGCAGATGAGCCACCGGCTCGTCTTGCAAGGCCGTGCCGTATTCTAAAATAGTGCGGACATGGTGTTCGGCGGGGTGCTGCTGACCTTCGTGGGTGTTCACGATGTCGTGGAAGCGCCAGATGGTCCGCTGATGGGGCTTGAAGGCGGAGAAATGTTCGGGGTCCGGCCATTCCGGGTCGATGATGGTCAGGACATGGCTGATTCCCGTCTCGGCATGATGGGGCAGTTCATCAATGCCGCAGATGGTCAGGGGGAAGGGAAGGAGGGGGGCTGTCACTCCCCCAGCACCTTCTTTGACAGCATTTCGTTGACCATGGCGGGGTTGGCTTTGCCTTGGGTCGATTTCATCACCTGGCCGACGAACCAGCCCAGCAGGGTGGTTTTGCCGTCCTTCACCTGCTGCACCTTATCCGGGTTGGCTTTGATCACGGCGTCGATAGCAGCTTCGATGGCGCCGGTATCGGTGACCTGCTTCATACCGTGTTCCTCGACGATGACCGCCGGGGCTTTGCCGGTTTCCACCATCAGGGCGAAGACGTCCTTGGCCAGTCGGCCCGACAGGGTGCCGTCCTTGATGAGGTCGATCAGCGCGCCCAGGTTTTTGGCGGAGACGGGCGGGTCTTCCATGGTCTTGCCGGTGGCGTTCATGGCGGCGAAGAAGTCGCCCATCACCCAGTTACAGGCGATCTTGGCGTCACGGCCCTTGGCCACCGTCTCGAAGAAGTCGGCCGAGATGCGTTCGGCCACCAGCACGCCCGCGTCATAGGCGTTCAGGGCGTATTCGGCCATGAAGCGGGCTTTCTTGGCATCGGGCAGTTCCGGCAGACCGGATTTGATCTCGTCCACGAAAGACTGCTCGATCACCAGGGGCAGCAGGTCGGGGTCGGGGAAATAACGATAGTCGTGGGCCTGTTCCTTGGAGCGCATGGAACGGGTCTCGACCTTGATGGAATCGAACAGGCGGGTTTCCTGGCTGATGGTTCCGCCGGATTCGTAGACATCCACATGACGCCGGGCCTCGAATTCGATGGCTTGCTGGACATAGCGGATGGAATTGACGTTCTTGATTTCGCAGCGGGTGCGAAGCTCGGTTTCGCCCACGGGCCGGACGCTGACATTGGCGTCGCAGCGCATGCTGCCCTCTTGCATATTGCCATCGCAGGTGCCGAGATAGCGCAAGATGGAGCGCAGCTTGGTCAGATACAGACCGGCTTCTTCCGGGCTGCGCAGGTCGGGCTTCGAGACGACTTCCATCAAGGCCACGCCAGAGCGGTTCAGGTCGATGAACGACTTGGACGGGTGCATGTCGTGGATGGATTTACCGGCATCCTGCTCCAGATGCAGCCGCTCGATCCCTACCGTGCGGGTGGAACCGTCGGGCATGTCGAGGATCAGTTCGCCCTCGCCCACGATGGGCAGATCGAACTGGCTGATCTGATAGCCCTGGGGCAGGTCGGCGTAGAAGTAGTTCTTGCGGGCGAAGACGCTGGTCAGGTTGATCTTGGCTTTCAGGCCCAGACCGGTCCGTACCGCCTGTTCGACGCAAATTTCGTTGATGACGGGCAGCATGCCGGGGAAACCGGCATCCACGAAGCTGACCTGGGTATTGGGTTCGGCTCCGTATTCGGTGGCGGCGCCGGAAAACAGCTTGGACTTGGAGGTCACCTGAGCGTGGACCTCAAGACCGATGACGATTTCCCAATCGCCGGTTTCGCCCTGAATGATATAGGCCATGATTACACCCCTTCCGGCACGGCGGTGAAGTTCGCCGCCGCTTCCATCACGCCCGCCACCTTGAACACCGTCTCTTCATCGAAGGGGCGGCCGATCAGTTGCAGACCCAGCGGCAGACCGTCAGCCGATAGACCGGCGGGCAGACTGAGGCCGGGGAGACCGGCCATGCTGGTGGGGATGGTGAAGACGTCGTTCAGCCACATGGTGACCGGATCGTCGGTGCCTTCGCCCTGGCCGAAAGCGGCAGAGGGCGCGGTGGGGGTCAAGATCACGTCCACTGTCTCGAACGCCTTGCGGAAGTCTTCGGCGATCAGGCGGCGGACCTTCTGGGCCTTGGCGTAATAGGCGTCGTAATACCCAGCCGACAGCACATAGGTGCCGATCAGAATGCGGCGGCGCACCTCGGCTCCGAAACCGGCGGCGCGGGTCTTGCGATACATGTCGTCCAGAGTCTTGCCCGGCACGCGCAGCCCATAGCGCAGACCGTCATAGCGGGCCAGATTGGACGAACATTCGGCTGGGGCGATGATGTAATAGGTGGCCAATGCGTATTTGGTATGGGGCAGGGTGATCTCCACCGGAGTGGCGCCAGCCGCTTTCAACCAGTCGATGCCCTGCTCCCAGACCTTGGAGACTTCCTCGGACAAGCCATCGGGGCGGTATTCCTTGGGAATGCCCACCTTCAATCCGCGAATGTCACCGGTCAGGGCCTTTTCGAAATCGGGCACCGCCATATTGACCGAGGTGGAATCCTTAGGGTCGAACCCGGCCATGCTGCCCAGCATGATGGCGCAGTCGCGCACGGTCCGCGCCATGGGACCGGCCTGATCCAGCGAGCTGGCAAAGGCGACCACGCCCCAGCGCGAGCAGCGGCCATAGGTCGGCTTGATGCCGGTGATGCCGCAGAAGGCGGCGGGCTGACGGATGGAACCGCCGGTATCGGTACCGGTCGCCGCCATGATCATGCGGGCCGCGACCGCAGCCGCCGATCCGCCCGAGGACCCGCCGGGAACCAGCTTGGCCGTGGGATCGGACTTTTTCTTCCAGGGGTTTTCCACCGCGCCGAAATAGCTGGTCTGGTTGGACGAGCCCATGGCGAATTCGTCCAGGTTCAGCTTGCCCAGCGAAACGGCTCCCGCAGCCTTCAGCTTGCCGGAGACCGTGGAATCGTAAGGGGGCTTGAAGCCTTCCAGAATATGGCTGGCTGCCGTGGTCTGAACCCCCTTGGTGCAGAACAGGTCCTTGATGCCGATGGGGAGGCCGTCCATGGCCCCCGCTTGACCGGCCTGACGGCGGAGGTCGGAGGCCTTGGCCTCTTCCAGCGCCAGTTCGGGGGTCTCGACGATGAAGGCGTTCAGGGCGCGCTTGGCTTCCACCACCTTGATATGGGCGGCGGTCAGTTCGACGGCGGTGAACTCGCCCTTGGCCAGACGGTCGCGGGCCTCGGCCAGCGTGAGGTTTGTTAAAGTTGTCATTGTCATAGCCCCTCAAACGCCGGGCGGGCGCATCCGCACCCTTGGCTTACCTTCGCTAAAGCTCCGGGTCGCTCCCAGCGG
>JAYTWE010000217.1:0-7144 GCA_043744055.1 Magnetospirillum sp. | reverse complement strand
TGCTTGGAGAAGGTTGCATTATCGGCGCCAATGCCACGGTTTCTCACGCCATCTTAGGCAGCAAGGTCAACATCTATCCTGGTGCTCGTATTGGTCAGGATGGCTTTGGCTTTGCCATGGGGGCCGAGGGGCATATGAAAGTGCCGCAACTCGGGCGTGTCGTGATCGGTAATAATGTCGAGATCGGCGCCAATACGACTATTGACCGTGGTGCTGGCCCGGATACGGTGATCGGCGACGGCTGTATGATAGACAATCTGGTTCAGATTGGGCACAACGTCCAATTGGGACGTGGATGTGTGATCGTCGCTCAGGTTGGTATTTCGGGATCAACTCAGTTCGGTGATTTTGTCGCAGCCGGTGGACAGGCTGGTATCACCGGCCACCTCAAGATTGGAGCCGGTGCGCGGATTGCGGCTCAGTCAGGTGTCATGCGTGATGTCAAGGCTGGTGAGACTGTTGGTGGAGCCCCCGCGGCACCCATGGCAGACTGGCTACGGCAATGCGCCGTGCTAGGTAAAATGGGCCGTAAAAAGAGCTAAGTCACTCTAAGTGGTGTACTTTACATCATAGATGAATAAATAAACGTGCAGGATCGTCATATGGACAATACCGCCAACGAGCAAAGTATCGACGAAGGTAAGGTCATCGACATCGGTCGGATCATTCAGATGATTCCACATCGCTATCCGTTCCTTATGGTGGATCGGGTTATCAATGTCATTGCCAACCAGAGCGCCGTCGGTATTAAGAACGTCACCATCAATGAGCCGTTCTTCCAAGGCCATTTTCCGTCACGTCCTGTTTTCCCCGGCGTGCTCATCATTGAATCCATGGCTCAGACAGCTGCGGTTCTTGTGGTTGAGACTCTGGGAGCCTCGGCGGAGGGTAAGCTGGTTTACTTCATGAGTGTCGAGAACTGCCGCTTCCGCAAGCCCGTGGGGCCGGGTGATCAGTTGCACATTCATGTCTTTAAGGAACGCAGCCGGGGCAATGTTTGGAAGTTCCGGGGGGAAGCGAAGGTAGGCGGAACGCTGGTGGCTGAAGCTACCTATGCCGCGATGATTATGGATGAATAGGGCGTAATGACAAATATTCACCCCACAGCCGTTATTGATCCAAAGGCGCGAATTTCGCTTTCGGCCATTGTTGGTCCTCTTTGCGTCATTGGTCCCGATGTGGAATTAGCCGATTCGGTGGAACTGACCTCTCATGTCGTGGTGGCAGGACGGACCAAAATCGGTGAGGGGACGCGCATTTTCCCTTTCGCATCCATTGGTCATCGGCCCCAGGATTTGAAGTATCGAGGCGAGCCTTCCACCTTGGAGATCGGCAAGAACAATCAGATTCGCGAACACGTCACTATGAATCCCGGCACTGAAGGCGGTGGCATGGTGACCAAGGTCGGCGATAATTGCCTGTTCATGGCTAGTGCCCATGTGGCCCATGATTGCATTCTTGGTGACAACGTCATCATGGCCAATAATGCAACCCTGGCCGGTCATGTAACGGTGGGCGAGTTTGCTTTTCTGGGGGGACTTTGCGCGGTTCACCAATTTGTGCGCATCGGTCGCCACGCCATGATCGGCGGTATGTCTGGGGTCGAGGCCGATGTTATTCCATTTGGCACGGTGATTGGAAATCGCGCCCATCTCAACGGATTGAACATCGTCGGCCTGAAGCGGCGGGGATTTTCTCGGGATGAAATCCATACACTGCGCAACGCCTATCGACTGCTATTCGCCCCGGAAGGAACGCTGCAAGAGCGGTTGTCCGATGTGGAGGAGCAGTTTAAGGAGAATGTGGCGGTGATGGAAATCGTTGAATTCATTCGCTCAGATTCATCACGCTCACTCAGCACTCCGAAATTTACCGGTGATGGCGCTTAAGCTTGGGATTATAGCCGGAGGAGGCGAGCTTCCTGGGCTCGCCGCTTCCGCGTGCAAAGCTCAGGGACGCGACTTTCATTTTCTTGCTCTGTCAGGACATGCCGATCCCAAAGTGATCGGCGACGACCCGGTTGACTGGATTCGCCTTGGTGAGGCCGGAACCGGGTTCGAGCGGCTTCGTCAGGCAGGAGTCAAGGACGTGGTCATGATTGGCCCCGTCCGCCGGCCTTCACTCTCTGAACTTGCCCCAGACTTTCGCACCGCTCGTTTTTTCGCCAGGGTCGGCTTAAAAGCCCTCGGGGATGATGGTTTGTTACGAGCCGTGGTTGCCGAGCTGGAGCATGAGGGGTTTCATGTTGTTGGGATTGATGATGTCTTGGCTGACTGCCTTGCTGTCGCGGGACAGTATGGCCGCCTAAGACCGGATGCGCAGGCAGAAGCTGATATCTGCCGGGGGATAGAAGTCGCCCGTGGCATCGGTGCCATGGATATTGGACAGGCGGCGGTGGTGCAGCAGGGAATTGTTCTCGGCGTCGAGGCCATCGAAGGCACGGATCGACTGCTGGAACGTTGTGGTGCTTTGGCTCGTGAAGGGGTTGGTGGGGTCCTGGTTAAAGTGAAGAAGCCAAGTCAAGATCGTCGGATTGACCTTCCGACCATTGGCCTTGTGACCTTGGAGGCCGCTTCCCAGGCTGGCTTGCGCGGTATTGCGGTTCAAGCTGGTGGGGCTTTGGTATTAGGGCGTGACGCCATTGCCATCGAAGCCGACCGGCTCGGATTATTCGTGGTTGGGGTCGAGATCGATTCATGACCAAGACACCACTGATCTATCTTATCGCTGGCGAGCCATCAGGTGATCTGATTGGTGGCCGATTAATGGCCGCCTTGAAGACCCGTACTTCTGGGAATGTCCGCTTCATCGGCATCGGTGGAGAAGCCATGCGTGCCGAGGGGCTTGAAAGCCTGTTCCCCATGACGGAATTATCGGTGATGGGATTGGTCGAGGTTCTGCCGCGCCTTCCAAACATCCTCCGCCGGATAAAACAAACTCTTTCTCATATCGAAACGAAGTCGCCGGATGCTGTTCTGACCATTGATTCCTGGGGGTTTACCGGGCGAATTCATGGCGGGCTGAAGTCTCGGGGATCGACCATTCCCCGTATCCATTATGTCGCCCCCATGGTCTGGGCCTGGAAGTCCGGTCGGACAAAAACATTGGCCAGGGTTCTGAATCTTCTCCTGACATTGTTACCCAATGAACCGGAATGGTTTGAAAAAGAGGGGTTGCGGTCTGTTCATGTGGGGCATCCGGTGATCGAAGGCGGGGCCGGGCAGGGGGATGGTGCAGGCTTCCGAGCCCGTCATGGAATAACCTCAGATGCCAAGACGATCTGTGTCTTACCGGGCAGCCGTCATTCTGAGACGGCCAAGCTTTTGCCTCCATTTGCCGAGACACTGGCAATTCTAGTGAAAAAGTACCCTGATCTGGTGGCCATTGTGCCGACGGTCGAAACCGTCGGAGATGAGGTTGAGGCCGCCGCCAGGACTTGGCCTTTGAAGGCCATTGTTATTCGGGGCGCCAATGAAAAGCATGACGCATTCGCCGCATGCGACGTCGCCTTGGCGGCATCGGGAACGGTGGCTCTGGAACTGGCTATGGCGGGTTTGCCTTCTGTGATTACCTATAAGGTATCCAAGCTGTCCGCCTTTATAGCCACCCGTTTTCTAGGCCTGAGCCTGAAGTTTGTTACCTTGGTCAACATTCTTGTGGATCAGCCGGTTATGCCGGAACTGTTGCAGGATCAATGCCGCCCGGATCGACTGGCAAAGGCCGTCGATCATTTGCTGGAAGATAGCGAGGCGCGGCAGTCTCAGGTCGAGGGAGCAAGGCGAGCGCTGGAAAAGCTTGGACTTGGTGGAGAAAGCCCCAGTCTCAGGGCTGCCGATACCGTACTGAAGTTTATTGGAGTAAAGACATGACCGATCGCGCCGGGTGGAGTTTCCTTCACACCATGATCCGCGTTGGAGATCTTGATCGCTCCATTGCCTTTTATACCAAATTGCTTGGTATGAAATTGCTGCGTCGGCAGGACTTTCCCGATGGTCGGTTTACCTTGGCATTCGTCGGATATGGCGACGAAGCCAGCAATACCGTTATCGAGCTGACCCATAATTGGGATAGCGGTTCTTACGATCTGGGCTCTGGATTTGGACACCTTGCGCTGGGGGTGACCGACATATATGAGGTTTGCCGGAGATTGGCTGATGACGGGGCAAAATTGGTTCGCCCTCCAGGCCCCATGAATCACGGAACAACCGTTATTGCCTTTGTTGAGGACCCCGATGGTTATCGGATCGAACTCATTCAAAAATAATGATCTTTTAAGAATCCGAGAGAACTCGTATATTTATTAAGTTTGTATCTGGAATTCTTTTGATGTTAGGTTCCGTCTGCATTGACTGGGGTATAGATCCTAGACAGAGCGCGATTACACTAGACGGGCCTTGTCGATCATGCTGAGTGTATCCGTAGTTGAAATTTGCTTGATTGTTCTTTGCCTTTCCAGCGGTGTCTTCCTGCTTCTTTCCCTTCGTTCCGTATTAGCATTTAAAAAGCCATCGACAGACTACCCGCCGCAGTTTTACCCCCCGGTTTCTATCTTGAAACCCTTGTGTGGAGATGAGCCCAGGCTCTACGAATGTCTCCGCTCTTTCATGGAGCAGGACTACCCGGATTATCAGTTGATTTTCGGCGTAAGAGAGGCTTCAGACACAGCAATTGCCGTGGTGGAACGTCTACGGGCAGAGTTTCCCGATCGCGATATATCGTTGATCTGCGATGCCCGTATTCACGGTGCGAATTTGAAGATCAGCAATGTGATGAATATGGCGCCGCTCTGTCGCCATCCATATATCATGGTGTCAGATAGTGACGTAGAGGTTGGTGCGGACTTTCTGTCCCGAGTCATGGCCGACATGGAAAATCAAGACATCGGCCTTCTTAGTTGCATCTACAAAGGCTACCCTACCAAGGGCTTGGTGTCTGAACTGGGGGCTCTTTACATCAATCAGTGGATTATACCGTCGATCTTGGTCGATCGGATGCTGAGTGGTCATGAAACTAGTCTTGGTCCGGCACTGGTGGTTCGCCAGGACGCCTTGGCGGCCGCAGGTGGCTTCATCGGCATCGCCAATCACTTAGCCGAAGATTGCGAGCTGGGCCTCCGTATTGAAGCTGCCGGATGGGCCGTGCGTCTTAGCCATTACACAATCGATACGATGGTCAATGAGGAACGCCTTGCCGATCTGGTTCGGCATGAGGTTCGCTGGGCTCATACGATCCGCGCCGTTCGTCCCATGGACCACTTTCTATCGGTCGTGACGTGTGCGCTGCCCATCATACTTATTCTGTTCGCCCTGCATCCTTCCGTCTTGGCGGGAATCATCTTGAGCGGTTCCTTGTTTTTACGCCTTGGATTAAGCGCTGCATTACAAAGCCGATTCAAATTCAGAAGTCCAATCCGATGGTGGTTGGTGTGGCCGCGGGAATGCCTGTGCTTTGCCGTATGGGCAATCAGCATATTCAGCCGCGCGGTGATCTGGCGTGGCCAGTCCTTCTCTTTATTGGCGGGGGGATTGCTGGTTCCGGTGGACACGTCGAATGGGAAGCCAGTCTCCGACCGTGACTCGGAGAAATAACTATTCCCGACTTTCGATCCAGGCAGTCAGATCTTCACGGGCGCGGGTGGAATATAGCTTCTTTCGATCACGCCCTTTGATCTTGCGGCCCTTCTCATCGCGTTCCGGCGGCGGTGGGAACAGGCCGAAATTGATATTCATGGGCTGATAGGTCTCGGCATTTCCTCCACCGGTCACATGGGCCAGAAGCGCGCCCAGGGCCGTAGTCTGCGGGAGCGGAGGAAGGTGCTGCCCCACGGTTTCAGCAGCACAGAACATGCCGGCAAGCAAGCCGATGGCGGAACTCTCCACATATCCTTCGCAGCCGGTGATCTGCCCCGCCAGACGTAAGCGCGGCTCGGCTTTTAGGCGCAGAGTGCCATCGAGCACTCTGGGGCCATTGACGAAGGTATTGCGGTGCAAGCCGCCCAAACGAGCGAATTCAGCATTCTCCAGGCCGGGGATGGAGCGGAAGATACGGCTTTGCTCAGCATGACGCAGCTTGGTCTGAAATCCCACCAGGTTGTAGAGGGTGCCCAGAGCGTTATCCTGACGCAACTGCACCACTCCAAACGGCTTCGGACCGTGAGGTGATGTCAGCCCTACCGGCTTCATGGGGCCGAAGGCCAAGGTATCGCGACCGCGAGACGCCATGACTTCGATGGGCAGGCATCCCTCGAAATAGGGCGTGTCCTTCTCCCATTCGTGAAAGCTTACCTTATCTCCCTCGATCAGGGCATCGACGAAGGCGTAGTACTGATCCTTCGTCAAAGGGCAGTTGATATAGTCGGATCCAGTCCCTTTGTCATAACGCGACTGAAACCACGCTTTGGAAAAGTCGACACTGTCCTTGGTGACGATGGGAGCGATCGCATCGAAGAATGCCAAGGAGTCTTCACCGGTCAGCCCACCCAAACCTTCGGCCATGGCGGCGGAGGTGAGGGGGCCAGTGGCGATGATGACGCGTTCCCAGTCGGAGGGCGGCAACCCGGCCACTTCCTCGCGTAGGACCGTGATAAGGGGGTGAGCATGGAGGGCCGCTTGAACCCCTGCCGAGAAGCCGTCTCGATCCACAGCCAACGCCCCTCCCGCAGGGACCTTGTGGGCATCGGCCTGGGCCAGGATCAATGACCCCAGGCGGCGCATCTCCTCGTGGAGAAGCCCGACGGCATTATAATCGGCATCATCGGAACGGAGCGAGTTGGAGCACACCAATTCGGCCAGTCCATCGGTCTGATGGGCTGGCGTGGTGCGCACCGGACGCATCTCGTGAAGGATGACGGGGATTTGGGCGGTCGCGAGTTGCCAAGCTGCTTCGCAGCCAGCCAGTCCGCCGCCGATGACATGGACTGTTTGTGACATACTCCGTCAAATAAACCGTCTGGAACCGGCTGTCCAGAGGAGCCGGTTCATTTAATATTCTGAGAGACCGCCAATTGGGTCAGCCAGCCGACAGAACCACCCACAGCCGAAGCCACGGACGCATTGCCGGTGGCGGCCTTCTTCTTGGTGGCAGCCACGTCCGTCCCATTATTTTTATCGGGCAAGTCCATGGGGCCGAAACCATAAGAAGCAAA
>JAYTWE010000216.1:0-19103 GCA_043744055.1 Magnetospirillum sp. | reverse complement strand
TCCATAACCTGAATCTCCACGCACTCTAGTTGACGCCGAGATTTATCCGGCCCTGATAAACTCAACGCTCCTTAGGCAAGGCCTTGCTCTTCTTGACAGATCTCGTATCTGTGTTCCTATGCACAGCATTGCGGTTTTTAAAAGATGCATCATGTATACGGTGTCGCGACCTTACCGCACATCCTCGTAGGAGAATTGATATGGCAAAAGGTCAAAAGAACGCCGGCCGCGAGGCGAAAAAGCCGAAATCAGCGGTGAAGAAGGTCGTTGTCGCACCGTCAGCTTTCAGCGAGCCCCGGCCGCTTCCCAAGAAAAAAGCCCCCGTCGCATCGGGATCATAGGCCGCATTCCGCCGACGCCTCCAGCCGTCTTTATCCAATGGGATCAAAGGGTCTGAGACCCTTTGCGGGTGTGTGGGCGGAGCCCCCATTCTTTCCCGAGGAATTTTCGGGCAATCGCCCAAGATGAGTTCGGGCGATTGCCCGATGTGAATGACAGATCGTCATCTCCGAGCTAGATTGCCCTCCTGGCCCATCAGGAATACGGCAGACATGCTGTTTAATTCACCGATCTTTCTGTTCGTTTTTCTGCCGATCTGTCTGGTCGTCTTTCGTCTGCTGGCGCGGAAAAGCTGGTCTCTGGCTTTGGCGTCGCTGGCCCTGGCGTCATTGGTGTTCTATGGGTGGGGAGCGCCGGAACAGGTATGGCCCATGGCCGTGTCCATTCTGGGAAACTTCATGTTCGGCCTGATTTTGGTCCGCCTCCGTGACGGAGCTTGGGGAACCGCCGCTCTGGCGCTTGGCGTCGGGCTCAATCTGGCCGCCCTGGGCTGGTTCAAGTATGCCGGGTTTATCGCTGCCAATTTGAACCAGTTGGCCGGGCTGGATTGGGCGGTTGATACCATCGCCCTGCCCCTGGGCATTTCGTTCTTCACCTTTACCCAGATTGCTTATCTGGTGGATGTGCGCCGCCGGGTCGCCTCGGAACCGGGGCTGGTGAATTACTCCCTCTTCGTGACCTTCTTCCCCCATCTGATCGCGGGGCCGATCATTCATCATAAAGAGATGATGCCCCAGTTCGCGGTCCGCAAACGCCATTGCTTCGCCGATGATCTGGCCGCCGGTTCGGCGCTGTTCATTATTGGATTGACCAAGAAGCTGATTCTGGCCGATCCGGTGGCGAAATATGCCACCGAGGCTTTCGCCGCTGCCGCCACGGGAGAGCCGATGGGGGCCTTTGCCGCATGGCAGGGGGCGCTGGCCTATACCGCCCAGATTTATTTCGACTTCTCGGCGTATTCTGATATGGCGCTGGGGTTGGCTCGCATGTTCGGCATTGATCTGCCGGTTAATTTCAACTCCCCCTATAAGGCTCGCAGTATCATCGACTTCTGGCGATGCTGGCACATGACGTTGTCGCGCTTTTTGCGGGATTACCTTTATATCCCGCTGGGTGGCGGTCGCCTGGGGCCGCTGCGGCGTCAGGTCAATCTGATGCTGGTGATGCTGATCGGTGGATTGTGGCATGGGGCCGCCTGGACCTTCATGATCTGGGGTGGGTTGCACGGGCTTTATCTGGTGGTCAATCACCTGTGGCGCGATCTGCGGTCGCGGCTTGGTGGCGGTTCCGCCGGTGGGCTAGAGCAATTTGCCGCATGGTCCGTCACTTTGGTGGCCGTCGTGGTGGCTTGGGTCTTCTTTCGCGCCACAAGCTTCGACGCGGCACTGGTCATTCTGTCTGGTATGGCTGGAGCCCATGGCTTGGGTCTGCCGCATGGATCAGGTGTGGCGTCATGGATGGGAATGGGGCTGGCGGTGGGGTTGTTGAGTCTAAGTCTGATCGCGCCGAATTCGCAGCAGATCATGCGGGGGTGTCGCCCGGGATTGGAACTGACGGAGGCGCCGCCCCGGCTTGGCTGGCTGGTTTGGCAGCCCAATCCCCGCTGGGCGGTGGCGGTGGCGGTGCTGGCCCTGGCCTCGGTGTTCAGCCTGTGGTCGCCCACCGAATTTCTCTATTACCGGTTTTGACGGAGATGGAAACCGGGCGCTATCTTCGGGTCTTTTGCGGGGTGATCCTCGGCGGGTTGGTGCTGGCCGGACTCATCAATCTGGCGGTTGATCCCTATTCCACCTTCCGCTGGAGCGACATTCAGGGCTTCAACGATCAGAAGCATCTGAAGCGCGGTGGTGGCCGGGTCAACAAGTCGGTGATTCTCAGCCGCTATCCCTTTGATATTCTGTTTTTCGGGACATCGCGGGCGGAACTGGGGCTTGACCCCAACTCACCGGCTCTGGAAGGGGCGACTGCATTTAATGCGGCTCAGGCGGGGACGTCCATGACCGAGATCCGGCTGGAAGCCTTATTCGCCGCCGAGAAACAAACTCCAAAGACCGTGATTATCGACCTCGACTTTTTAACCTTCACCCCCACCGATGATCTTTCCGGTACGGCGGACTTTCCCGAATCGCCTTATGCCGGGCGGAGTCTGGTTCCCATCATGGTGCAGCGGCTGATCTCGTGGCCCTCGTTGCTGGATTGCGTCATGGTCTTTCGTAATTCGGTGCGTCATCGGCCCGCAGTCTTCACCAAGTTCGGCAATTTCGACCGCTCGGCGGTTAAGAGTGACATCACTCGGCGCGAGGCGTTCACCAAGGTCGCCCAGGACTTCCTTCAGCCGACCAAAGGCTATCGCGGGTTTATCTATAACTCCGAGCGTATGAGCCTGTTGGCCGATGTGGTGGCCCGGTATCGAGCCCAGGGCGTTCAAGTCCTGCTCTTCGTTTCTCCCCTGCATGCCCGTCAGTTGGAGATCATGTGGGAGGTCGGGCTGTTCCCCGATTTCGAGCGTTGGAAGCGCGATCTGGTGGCGATGCTGGCTCAAAACTCCAATGGCGCTGACGTCCAGTTGTGGGATTTTTCCGGCTATAATTCCATCACCAGTGAGGCCGTTAGCGAGCAGATGCGTTGGTATTGGGAATCCTCTCATTATACCAAGGAAGCCGGTGATCTGGTCTTGGACCGGATGCTAAGGCATCCCCATGGGGGGGGCGCAGGACCGGACGATTTCGGCATCCGGTTGACGCCCGCGACCATCGAGCACTCCCTCGCCACCATTCGCCATGGCCATAACGGGTATGGTCGCGCCTTCCCGGCCGAGGTCGAAGATGTTCGCCGTCTGGTGCGTCAGACCGTATCCCACTGATCGAAACCGATCAGTGGCGCCCTCAAACGGCGGGCGGGATTCTCCGAATCCCTTGCCTCCCGCGCCATGTGGCGCGCGTCCGCCTTGCGGCCGACCGCGTCCCGATGAGTCGATATCATCGGGACGCGGTATCAGACAGCGCCTGGCGGCAAACCCTGATCCCAGGCTTTCGCGGCGTGGGACAGCCAGCCGCCGGATGTGGCCAATTGCTCCCAGGTCCCGATTTCAGCCACGGCTCCATCCTTCATGATGGCGATGGTGTCGGCGTGACGGATCGTGGTTAAGCGATGGGCGATGACCAAGACGGTCAGGTGGCCTTGCAAGCGGTCCAGCGAGGTCTGGATCAGGCGTTCATTGTCGCCATCAAGGTGGCTGGTCGCTTCGTCGAGCACCAGAAAGGCGGGGCGACGGAGGAGGGCTCTGGCCAAGGCAAGGCGCTGACGCTCGCCTCCCGACAGCCTTACCCCCCGATCGCCGACCATGGTGTCGAGCCCTTGCGGTAAGGCGCGGATCATGTCAGCGGCGGCGGCGAGATCGAGCGCCTCCCAGATTTCGTTTTCCGTCGCATCCGGTTTGGCCCAGGCGAGGTTGGCCCTGACCGTGTCGTGGAATAGAAAAACGTCTTGAAGAACCACCGCCGTTCGCTCGCGCCAAGATGGGCAAGCGGTGCCGGTCAGAGGGATTCCCCCCACTTCGATGGAACCGTTGTCGGGAACCAGTAGGCCCAGGCAGATATCGGCTAAGGTGGACTTTCCCGCCCCGGAGGCTCCAATCAGGGCGGTGGTGTGATTTTCCACGATCTCCAGATCAAGATTGCTCAGAGCGGGGCGATTGCGGCCCGGCCAAGTGTATCCGACGCCGCGAATGACCACCGAGCCGGATATGGGGGAGATTTTGATGGGCCGCCGGGGAGAGGCGGCTGCGGCACAGCGGTGACGCAAGGTTTCGATTTCCGTATAGGCGGGCAGAGCCTCGGCGACACGTTGCGCGGCCTGAGCCGAATCACCGATGGCGGGCATCAGGCGGGCGAACACCGCCACCAGGACCAGCAGACGAGAACCTTCGATTCCCAGATGTTCGACGGCGACCCAGACCGCAAGGGCCAGCAGGGTCGTGATGGCCAGACGTTGCCGGAAGCGCCCTTCGGCTGATTCTGCGACGGTGCGAATGACGCCGTCTCCCAATCGCTTGATCTCCCGCTCGAAGGCGGCGGTGAAGTCCGCTTCGGCGTTGTGGCATTTGGCCAGCTTCATGGCGGCCACATGTTCGCTGACCACCGCATTGACCTGCTGCATGCCTTGGCCGACGGCAGTGCCGTGTAAGATCATGCGGCGGAGGCGCGGAATCTGCGCCACCACCAAAGCCAGGCCCGCCGCCAGGGCCAGCAGGGTTGCGCCCGGACTTAAAAAGGCGGCGATGGCCACGTGAACGATAATGGCCAGCAGACGTGCGGCCAGTTGCACCAGATTGGCCAATCCTTGTCCGACCCGCGCCGATGCGCCAGTCAAGGCGGCGACCACATCGGTGGATCGCAAGCCTTGGAACGCGGCCCATTCCATCCCCAGCACCGCGCTGTGCAGTCGGCGTCTCAGAAAGCGGACAAAGTCCTGGTTCAAACGACTCAGTGCGATTTCGCGCTGAGTCGTGAACAAGGCATGGCTGGAGACCACTGCGACCCATATGGCCAACAAGCTGGGCAGACTGAATGACGGTATCATCTCGACCAGGAGGGGGGAGGCTGCATTTCCCGAGACTCCCGCCGCCGTCAGAAGTGGAATCAGCAGCAGCAGCCCGATTCCCTCCAACCCAGCCCCGACGGCCGCAAGAATAACGCCCAGCACCAGACGGCGACCGTCAAAGGCCGACAGGTCGGAGAGAAGCGAGCGGAATCCAGCAAGCGGCATGGTCATCTTGAAATCTTATATCCGACTCATTCATCCGACTCGAATAGGTTCGTGAAAATTGTGCAATTTGCACGAAGTTTGCAACCGCACGGCTGGTGATGACGAAGGGAATGGAATGCGCATCTTGTTCCTAACCGAGAATTTTCCGCCGACTGTTGGACATGATGTCCATCGAAGTCGCGGCCGTGATTATCGACGCCATGGGTTGCCAGTCCGAGCCGAGTTTACGCCGTTTGCCCTCATTGCCTTAAGTTTGGCGGCGTGAGCCGCCGGTGTCAGATATCCCAGGGCGGATGCGGCCTGGTCGTGTTGTCGTCGGCGGCCCAGGTGGCGATGATGGCGCGAATCTGGGCCATGCTGGTGAAGGCCGTCTCGTTGAGGAGTTCATCGCGTATCCAGCCGTTGAAACTCTCGCTATAGCCGTTCTGCATGGGTTTCCCTGGGGCGATGCAGGACCATTGTATTCAATGTATCGGGAGCCGATGCCAAGCATTCCCGTTGGACGTCATCGGGTCGAGCCGACTGGTAGCGGATCATGGTGCGATCCGCCGCGATCACGGCACAGGCCCGACGCTCGCTCATCTCGAATGGGCTTCGCAGATGGGCCACAGCTTCCCGCTTGGCGGCGGGCCTCCGACACGTCAAGGCCGCCGTATTTGGACTTCCACTTGTAGAAGGTTGGCGAGCTGATCCCGTGCTTGCGGCACAATTCCAGCGTCTTCGCCTCGGTCTCCTGCTCCTTCAGGATGCCGGTGATCTGCTCTTCCGTAAACCTGCTGCGCTTCATGTCGGCCGTCGTTTTCAGGACCAGACTTAACTTCAGACTGGAGGAAGATTCCCATGGCAGGTCACGCTGTTGGTGGTGCCAAAATCCATTCCGACGAACATTTTGTTTCCTGCTCTCATTCCCGAGCGGCGGGTTTTAGCAGCGTGCGGCGCAATACGCATTGTGCTTTATCTGCGGGGCAGATCTTGTCGGAACGCCGTCACCGTTCCATGTTTCTGGAACCAGCTGCTTGCGCTATGATGCGCGCCCAATTCGTGTCCTATACGGAATATCCCGATCAATGAGTGACCTTCTCCTTATCGATAGCCATAAGCTGATCTACCATCCCGAGCGGGTTGCTGCGCTGCTTGAAGCCAAGGGTGATTGGGAGAAGGCCAAGAAGATCTATCCCATCTATGTGGAGATCGGGCCGGTTGGGGCCTGCAATCATCGCTGCGTCTTTTGTGCTTACGATTATATCGGCTATCAGACTCGGACGCTGAGCTACGAAATGCTATCGCAGCGGATTCCCGAAATGGGGCGCTTGGGGGTGAAAAGCGTCATGTTCGCCGGTGAGGGCGAGCCGATGCTCCATAAGGACATCAGCAAGATCGTCCAATTGACCAAGGCGTCCGGCATCGACTGTTCGTTCACCACCAACGCCACCGCCATGCCCAAGGATTTCTGCGAGGAGGCCCTCCCCCATGTTACTTGGCTGAAGGCGTCGGTGAATGCGGGCACTGCCGAGACCTATGCCAAGATTCACCGGACCAAGGAATCCCATTTCGATCTGGCGATTTCCAATCTGACCAAGATGGTGGCGGCCAAGAAGGCTAATAACCTATCGGTGACCGTTGGGGCGCAAATCCTGCTCTTGCCCGAGAACGCCCATGAAGTCCGCACCCTGGCGGAAATCTGCCGGGACCGGATTGGTCTAGATTATCTGGTAGTGAAGCCCTATTCCCATCTCGGCCACAGCCTGACTCAGGCTTACAAAGATCTGGACTACCAGCAGTTCCTGGATCTGGAAGGCAACTTGCGGGACTTGTCTACCGATACGTTCACGCTGGTGTTTCGCACCAACACCATGCGTAACTATACGGATTCGGATCGCTATACCCGCTGTTACTCCACGCCTTACCTGTGGGGCCATATCATGGCCTCGGGGGCGGTGTTCGGATGTGGCGCATATCTGGAAGACAGCCGGTTCGACTATGGCAACATCAATGAAAAGTCGTTCCAGGATATTTGGGAAGGTGAAAAGCGTAAGGCCAACCATTCCTTTGTCCGCGACGAAATGTGCATTGATGACTGTCGCCGCAATTGCCGCATGGACGAAGTGAACCGCTATCTGTTCCGGCTGATCGACAATCCGCCATCACATGTGAATTTCATCTGAGGTCACAGAGTAGCGTTCCATCGCCCCCAATCTAAGGTATCTCGTTTCATGAGCACTTGTCCCATTGCGGTCGTCACTGGTGGCGCCGGTTTTATCGGTTCCCATATGGTGGACCTGCTGGTCGAGTGCGGCTATGCCGTGCGCGTGATCGATAATCTGATCGGTGGCCGTGAGGCCAATCTGGCTCATCACGCCTCTAATCCCGATGTGGTGTTTGAGAAGATCGACATCCGCGCCCTGGTGGCCGGATCGCCGCTGTTCGCCGATGCCCGGTACGTCTTTCATTTCGCCGGTATCGGCGACATCGTGCCGTCCATGGAACAGCCGTTGGAATACATGTCGGCCAATGCCCTGGGCACGGTACATGTTCTGGAATGCGCCCGTGCCGTCGGGGCCAAAGTAGTCTATGCCGCCTCGTCCTCCTGCTACGGTTTGGCCGAGACCCCGACCCGCGAGGATCACCCGATCCGGCCGCAATATCCCTATGCCCTGTCCAAGTATCAGGGTGAGCAGGCCAGCTTCCACTGGCACAATTGCTACAAACTGCCGGTCAATGCGGTGCGGATCTTCAACGCCTATGGCACCCGGTCGCGCACTTCGGGGGCCTATGGCGCGGTGTTCGGGGTGTTCCTGCGCCAGATGCTGGCGGGCAAGCCGTTGACCGTGGTCGGTGACGGCACGCAAAGCCGCGACTTCCTCTATGTCACCGATGTGGCGCGCGCTTTTCTTGCCGCCGCCGAGACCCCCATGGTTGGGCAGGTGTGGAATCTGGGCGCCGGTTGTCCGCAATCGGTCAACCGCTTGGTGGAACTGTTGGGTTGCGACACCGTCCATATCCCCAAACGGCCGGGCGAGCCCGACTGCACCTTCGCTGATATCACCAAGCTAACCACTGAACTGGGTTGGAAGCCGGAAGTTTCGTTCAAGGAGGGCGTGCGCCGGATCGTCGAGAATATCGAGTACTGGCGGGATGCGCCGTTATGGGATTCGGCCTCCATCGCCAAGGCGACCGAGACCTGGTTCAAGTATCTGAGCTGATGGTCCGCGAGTCCGGCCTCCGCGCATTCCGAGAGGCGATATTCGCCTTGGCGACGTTTGTCGCGCCTCCGCTTGCGGTGTTGGTGCCGTTCGGCATGGCCGTCTATCTGCCTATTTTCGGTCTGATCGCCGCCGGGATGCTGTGGCGAGAGTACGGCTTTGCGCGGATACCGCTGGTGCCGTTGTTTTTTACCGGATTCCTGTGCCTATGGGGGGCGGTAACCCTGGTCTGGGCGCCAGAGCCGGGCCACGCCGCAGCCACTCTTGCCCGCATCGCGGGTTTAGCGGTGGCAGGCGTACTGGGCCTGGGCTTTGCTGGACAGGGTAGCTCCTCCTGCTCTCGTTTGGTGGCTTGGGCGGCGGCGGCGGGTCTGGCGGTGGCTGCCGTCTTGATTGCCGGTGATTTGATGACCAGCAATACGATTTCAAGCCTCCTATCCTTGGCTAAGGGCGGTCAGGCGATTCCAGAGGGCTACAAATCCCAACTCAGCCGGGGCGCCACTTCCCTGGCCTTGCTGCTGTGGCCATTTTCCCTGATCGCTTGGCGGGGCCGAAATATCCTGCTGGCCACGGTGTGCCTCGTGACCCTGGTGATCTTAGCCACGGGCGACAGTCTGGCAGCGCGGCTGGCTCTGGCCCTGGGACTGACGGTCTTTGTCTTAGTGTTGGCGTCGCCGCGTTGGGGGTTGCTGGTGTTGCGGTTGGCGGTGGTGGGAGGTGTCGGCATTCTACCCATGGCGGCGCGCGCCCTGCCCGAGCCGCCGCAGTCTTTCAGCTCGCTGCCCTGGCTGCCTTATTCCACCCATCACCGGCTGGTCATTTGGCATTACGCCGGCCAGCGTATTGCCGAGCACCCCTGGCGCGGCTGGGGTATGGAGGCGGCGCGAGCTGATCCCGGTGGCAACGCGATACTGACCATCCAGGACGTGGATGAGACTGGGTGGGTCCGGCACGAGCTGGTGGGAGCACGGCTGCCGCTGCATCCCCATAACGCCGTCCTGCAATGGTGGCTGGAACTGGGATTGGTGGGAGCACTGCTTCTGGTCGGATTTTTGTGGTGGCTGATTGGGCGGATCGAGCGCAGCTCGGTGTTGGACCGGCTGGGGCGCGCCACCGGTGCTGGCGCCCTGACGGCGGCCCTGGCCATATCGCTGGTGTCTTACGGCGCGTGGCAAAGCTGGTGGCTGGGGGTTCTGTGGCTTGCCGCTGCCTTTTGTCTGATGGCGGGCCGCGCTCCGACGAAGGACTCAGCATGAGCCTCGTCCATCTGATCCGGGTGGGATTGTCCATGTCACTCGCCCAGGCGGCGCGGCGGGCGGCGAAGTTGGCGGTGCGGCTGGCCGAGACTCGGCTGTTGGCGCCATGGCGCGGCCGTAATTGCTCCTATGCCGAGACGGGGACGGCGGTGTTGGGGTCTCGGCTGGCCGGGTTGGATTTCACCCTTCTGCGGCCACTGGCTGCGACCATCGCCGCGTTGGGATGCCGAACCCTGGATCATCGCTTTGATCTGCTGGGATCGGGCTGGGTCACGGTGGTCCATGGCGAGACCTATCGGGGATTCGGCTCCCATCGCTATGGCCCCGGCCCGGCTCTGCTTGCCGGGGATTGGCGGCAGCAGCTGGCGGCCCGCCATCGCTCCGGGAACCGAGATCGGGCCGAGGCTATTCTCGGTCTGATCAAAGACCCGGACTGGCGGCCCATCGACTGGCAGGTGGATTTTAAGTCGGGGTTCCGTTGGTCCGAGGCTGCCTGGGGCCGGGGGGTGTCCTATGGCCATCGGCCCGGAGTGGATATCAAGCTGCCCTGGGAGTTGGCCCGGTTTCAGCACGGAGTCTGGCTGGCTCAGGCCCATGCCCTGGCGCGGCAGGGTCTGCCCGGCTTCGAGACGGCGGAGGACTATGCCGCCGAATTCCGGCATCAGGTGCTGGACTTCCTTGGCGCCAATCCCCCCGGCTGGGGGGTGAACTGGTGTTGCACAATGGATGTGGCCATCCGCGCCGCCAATATGCTGGTGGCCTGGGACCTGTTCCGTGCCCAGGGGGTGACGTTCGACCCGGTATTCGAGGCGGAGCTGGCGGCGGCCATGCTGGGCCATGGTCGCTATGTGGTGCGCTTCCTGGAATGGGACGAGCATCATCGTGGCAATCACTATCTGTCCAATCTGGTCGGTCTGGCTTTTATCGCCGCCTATTTGACCGGCTGCCCCGAGGCGGAGGGCTGGCGGGATTTTGCGGCGAAGCGGCTGGCGGTGGAAATTCCTCGTCAATTCGGCGCCGATGGGGCTAATTTCGAGGCCTCCACCGCCTATCACCGCCTATCGGCGGAAATGGTTCTCTATGGAGCTGCGGTGTTGGGCGGAGACGCTGATTTGGAGCGCCTCGCCTGGGCGGCGTATTTCGCGGCGGATGTAACAAAGCCCTCGGGCGAAGTGGTTCAGGTCGGTGACAACGATTCCGGCCGCTTCCTGAAGCTGACCCCGCTCTTTGACGGTGCCGGTGACCAATTGCATGAGCGTCACCTGGATCACCGGGGTTTTATCGCCGCCGCCCAAGGGCTGTTCCAATTGGATCTGCCCACCGATTCTGTCGGTGCCTTCGAGAGTGCTGTGGTGGTTGCTTTGGCTGGCGGAAAGCGCCGGATGGCGCCGCGCCCGAAGATGGTGGAGCTTCGGCGGGATGGGACGGATGGCACGGCGCGCCAGTTGACCCGGCTTCGGATCATTCCCGGTGATCCTACTGCCCTGGTGGGGATGAGTGCGCTGGCTTATCCCGATTTCGGTCTGTTCATGTGGAAGAGCCCCCGCGCTTTCGTCTCGGTGCGCTGCGGCCCGGTGGGGCAGAACGGCAATGGCGGCCATGCCCATAACGACCAACTGGCGGTGGAAATCGAGATCGACGGTATCGCCTGGGCGCGCGATCCCGGCACCTTCGTCTATACCGCCGATCTGGCCGCTCGGAACCGCTATCGTTCGGCCCTGGCCCATTTCGTCCCTCGCCACGGCAGGGAGGAACCGGCCCGCATGATCGCGCCTTTCCGCCTGGAGGACAGTGCCCAGGCCGAAGTCCTGCGCTTTGGGCCGGACTTCTTGGGGCGGCACCGTGGTTTCGGCGAGGTGGTCTACCGTCGAGTTGCCCTGGAGGATGGGGCTATCCTTATCGAGGACTTGGCGGGGGGAGTGTCCGTAGCGGACGGCACCTTGGTTGAGGAGCATGTCATCACTTCTCCCGCTCAATTGGCGGCGCTGTGGGGGCTTGGTCTTCCTTTTTCGCCCGGTTACGGATTGATTGATGACTGCGCAAGCTGAGACACGGCTGTTGGGGGTGGAGCGCTTGGCCCTGGCGGTATTGCTGGGACTGACCCTGGTGCGCATTCTGGTGGCCGGGGGCACTTTGCTGTCTTCGGACGAGGCCTATTACTGGCTGTGGACCCGGCCCTTGCAGCTGTCCTATTACGACCACCCGGCCATGGTGGCCTACTGGATCAAGGCGGGAACCGTGGTCCTGGGCAATACCGCCCTGGGGGTGCGCCTGTCGGCGGTTCTGGTCTCGGTTCTGGTCTCGGTTCTGGTCTGGGATAGTGCCCGGCTGGCCTTCGGGTCGCGCCGGGTGGGAGCCCTGGCCGCCTTATGGCTGAATTGCACTATCTTATTCTGCGCCATGGGGGTGATCATCACTCCCGACACTCCCTTGATGCTGTTCTGGTCGTCGGCGCTGTGGTGTTTGATCCGGCTGTTGCGCCATGGCAAGGCCCGCTGGCTGTACGGGCTGGGGGTGGCGCTGGGTCTGGGAGCGCTGAGCAAATACACCATGGCCCTGATTCTTCCCGGCATCCTGGCCGCCTTTATCCTGTTTCCGGCCCTACGGCCGTGGTGGCGGCGCGGTCATCTCTATCTCGCCATCCTGGTCTGCCTGATCTGTCTGGCGCCGCTGTTGGTCTGGAACATGGAAAACGGCTTCGTGTCTTTCGACAAGCAGCTGGACCATGCCTTTGCCGCCGGGATGGATCATCCCTGGCGCGGTTTCGGCCTGTATGTGGCGGGTCAGGCCGGTCTGCTGACACCGCTGGTGTTTCCGTTCTGCCTGTGGGGCATGGGCTGGGCGTTGTGGAGCGGCTGGCGCCGGCAACAGCCGGAACGCTTCCTGCTGGGAGCCACGTCGCTTCCGGTGGCGGCGTTCTTTGCTGAACATGCCTTTGGCGGTATGGTCCAGGCTCATTGGGCTGGTCCAGCTTATGTGGGTGGAGTAATCGCCGCGGTGGGCGGCTGGGATAATCTCCGCCGGAGCGGGGTGATGGATCGCTTGTTCCTGGCGACTCCGGTTTTGGGGCTAGGGATCAGCCTGGCGGTTTATGTCCAGGCGTTGACTGCGGCTCTACCGTTGCCGATCCATCTGGACCCGCTGAAGCGGTTGGGGGGGTGGGACGAGTTGGCCCTGGCGGTACAGGAGGAGCGTGAACGCGCTCCTGGTGCTTTTCTGTTCGTCCAGAAGCATGACCTTTGCGGTGCCTTAACCTTTTACCTGCCCGATCATCCCCCGGTCTTCCTACAAAGCTGGCGGTTGCGGCCCTCGTTCTATAGCAAAGCCCAGGTGGCAGCCCTCAAAGGCGGGGACGGGTTGTTCATTACCCGAGCCAAGGATGACGGCGCCCATCTGTTGGGACGGTTCTTCCGCGATGTCCAACTGCTGCGGTCGGTGCCGTTGGTCTGGGGCGGGCGGGAAGCCGAGCGCTACAATATTCATTTGGCCAAGGGCTATAGCGGTGGAATGTTCGTTCGCGGCGACGGCTTTAAGGGCGAGAAGGACGATTGATCCGGCTGTAAAACTCCGAGCGGCGGATCAGATCGGCGACGATACCGTGGGCGAGGGTGTTCCAATGCCCGTCGCGGGGGTATTCGAAGCGGTCATCCGGGTGGGCGGCGGCATGGCTGAAGAAGGCCGGATCCACGTCGATGGCTTCGTATCCCTGCGCCTGGGCCTGAGCCAGGAAATACCCCCTCATGCGCATGAAGTAGCTTTGCTCGGGATGACTGCCCGCGCTGGCGGGGTAGCGCAGTCCGTCCACCACGAAAAGAATTTGCTCGGGCGGCAATCCCGTCCACAGGGGCAGATCGCGGAAGACGGCATCGGCGGCGCGTTCCGACTGGCTGATCCGCACAGTATCTGCATCGGCCAGCGTATTGCCCACATAGGTGGGCGAGGCCGCCCAGGCGGCGGTGATCAAGCCGGTTTCGGGCGCCACCCGGTTCCACAATTCGGCCCCTCCCAGATTGAAGATCAAATAACGTCCCAGCGCTGAATGTACCATCAGGCGCCCCAGTGGGCTGGGAACGAAATCGAATAGTTTCAGGCAAAGTTCCCCGTCGGAGCCCTCTACATAATGGTGGAAGCCCGGTCCGATATGAATACTGGCCAGGGATTCGTCAAAATCATTGCCGACTATGACGATGATCAGGGCGGTGGCGCCCCAATCCCGCGTGGCGTGACGGGCGAAAGCCAGATACTGGCTGAGCGCCGCGCCCGAGGCGGCAAAGCTGTAGATTCGCTCCCGGTCCCCGGCCTCGGCCGCGAGGCGGCCGTGGAAGGTCTGACCATAGGGGACCATCAGCGCTTCCACATAGGAATCCCCCACCACTCCCAGCAGGGGCGGTCCGTCATGGCGGTAATCCTGGTCGTTGACGAAGCCGGCATTGTTGACCCTGCCCGTATTGGCCATGGCCAGATTCCAGCCGTTGGAATAGACGAAGGGTCGGTTGGGGGTGAAATGGAACACCGGTTGGTCGGCATTGACGGCCACGGTCCTGAGGCCGGTATTGACCGGCAAAAAGCGCAGGATCAATTCGGCGGGCAGCAAGACCAGAGCCAGACCAAACAGAACCGCCGCTGCATTGGCGAGAATCGGGTATCGGCTCATGGCTGATCACCTTGGATCAGGCCGGTCCAGCACGATTCATAGCGGGCGATCATGGTCGCCAGCCCGTAATGGTTTACGATACGGTTCCGTGCAGTCTCCCCCAACTGGGCACGCCGCTCGGAGCCTAGGGATACCAGTTCGCTCCAGGCGGCGGCCAGGGCCTCGGCATCGCGGGGAGGCACCACCCGGCCAGTCTCACCCACGAGCCTTGCTGAATCACCCACGGCGGTGACGACGCAAGGCAGGCCGCAGGCCATGGCCTCACCCACCGCATTGGGGAAGCCCTCGCCGAAGGCCGAACACAAGCCGCCAATGTCCAGTCCGGCGAGAACGTAAGGGATATCGCTGCGCGCGCCCAGCAGCCGTACCGGAGCGGCGACGGGAAAACGGGTCAGCAGATCACCGATTCCCGGCGCGTTCTCTTCCAGCCCGACTCCGGCCAGGACGAAGGCCACGTCTTGCCGTTGCGCGGCCAGCAGGGCGGCTGCGCGAACGAAGGTGGCGTGATCCTTCTGGGGGTCCCAGCGGGCGACCAGCCCGATGATTGTGGTGTGGTCGGCGATCCCCCACTCCCGGCGCAAGGCGGCACGGGCTTCCGGGGCGGGCCTGAATCGATCGAGATCAAACCCGTTTGGAATCAGTTCGGTGCGGCGGGGGCGGTAGCCCAGGGCGGTATGGGCGTCCAGGCCCGCCTGGGAGTTGGCGATGACTAGGGCGGGCCTGGATGACAGCAGACAACAACTCCATCGCACCAGCTGCGAGGCCAGGGAGTAATGCTCCATGGCCATGGCGGAACAGCGCAAATTCCAGGCCAGGGCCGGGGGTTGGTTCATGCCCAGCAGCGCCAGACTTCCCAGCAGATCGGCGTGGTAGAGCCAGGTCTGCACCACATGGGGTCGCATCTCTCGGATCAGGCCACGCAGCCGCATCACCGCGACGGGCAGATGAGAGGGTCCGGTCATCTCCAGGGTGTGTAGCGGAATTCCTGCGGTGCGGATGGGCTGGGCCAGCACACTTTCGGGCTGTAGTGACACAACGCTGGCCTCGATCCGATCACGGTCCAGCCCCTGGACCAGTTGGGTCAGCGCAGTCTCGGCACCGCCCAGTCCCAGGCCGGTTATGACGTTCATCACCCGGATGCGGCTCATGCGTGATCCCTCACCGGTGCGGAAAGCGCGGCCAGGGTGGCCTCGGCGAGTCGGTCAACGGAGAACAGGGTGACAATGTGGTTCCGCGCCGCCGTTCCAGCCTCGGGATGTCCCAACTGGGCCAGAGCGGCTTCGGCCAGGGCGGCGGGATCGCGGGCGGGAACAATGGTACCGGTCTCACCCAGCACCAGTTGGGCGTCGCCCACCTGGGTCGAGACGCAAGCTACGCAGCAGGCCATGGCCTCGGCCAAAACATTAGAAAAGCCCTCGCCAAAGGCCGAGGATGAGATCAGAAGGTCCAGGCCGGGATAGACGGATTCTATGTCATCGCGACCAGGGAGAAAGGTAAGCCGATTCGCCAGCCCGAGAAATGCTGCTTGGTTCCTTAAGGTCATCCGGTACGATTCCGGGCCATCGCCGATGCCGACAAAATGCAGGTCAGGCCGTTGTGTTGCCATCAGAGCGGCGGCGGCCAGGAAGGTCTCGTAGTCCTTCATGGGGTCCAGTCGCGCCACCATGCCGATCAGCGGGACGCCATTGGGTAGGTTCAAAGTGTTTCGAAAGGCGGCGCGCGCCGCCGGATCGGGGCGGAACCGCTCTGTGTCGATCCCATTGGCGATAACCCGGATGCAATCGGCGGGATGGCCGCGCCGGATCGCATGGGCCTTGCCTGCTTCGGAATTGGCGATCAGCAGAGTGGCAAAGCGGGACAGCCTTGCTTCCAGCCAGTAGGACAAAGCCGAAAGCTGGTCATAGCTGCCAAGATTCATGTCGCTGGCGCGCAGACCAAAGACGATGCGGGCCTGGGGAGCAGGCAAGCCTGCAGCCAGGGCCAGCAGATTAGCCACCGGCAGATATCCATGGATGATATGGGGGCGGCATCGCCGCACCGCCTCCATCAGCCGCCAGAGAAAACCCGGCAGATCCCAACGTCCGCGCTTGGCCAGATCGATGACGGTAACCCCGGCCCGGCGTAATTCCCCCACGAGGGGGCCATCGGCATAGAACAGCGCCACCGTTATTTCGTGACCCTTTTGGACCAGGGCGGCGGCCAGCAGCGCCAACTGCCGTTCGCTGCCGCCCCGCAGCATGGAGCGGGCTAGGAAGAGAATGCGCAAGGACTCTTGCCGAGGCCGGATGCCGGTAATTCCACCCAGCAGTTCATCCCAGACAGCGAGGATGCTGGTAGGTGCGAAACGCTTTACCGCGTGTGGAGCCGCTTCCGCCAATCGGGCGCGGAGCGCGGAATCTCCGGTGAGGCGGGCCAAGGCAGCAGCCAATTCCTCCACCTGTTCCGGGGGGACGAGTAGGCCGTCTTGCTCGGGGGTGATGATCTCCGCCGGTCCGCCGGGACAGGAGAAGGCGGCGCAGGGCAGACCTGCCGCCATGGCCTCCAGCAAGACATTGGGAAAGCCCTCATAGCGCGATGACAACACGAAGGCGTCGGCACCATCCCGCCAGCCACCGGATGCGGTGCTGAGGCCGGGAAAGCGGATTCTGTCGGCCAGCCCGAGGTCGCTGGCCAAATGTTCCAGCGTCGAACGCTCCGGCCCTTCTCCCCAGATATCTAGCCGCCAATCCGGTGCGGCGCCCTTGGCAAAGGCCCGTAGCAGCAGGTCGAAGCCCTTCTGATGAACGAGTCGCCCGGCGGCAACCATCCGCTTGCCGTTTTCAGGCGGGGTCCGAGGCATCGGGGCGACTGCATTGGCGATCACTGCGGTGCGGGTCAGGTGCGGTAGGGCGCCAATGGCGTCGGCGGTTTGAACCGTTACCCGTCGAGCGAAGGGATAAAGGCAGGCCCGCAGGAACCGCCATGCCGGCGAAATTGGGTGATGGGCTGGATGCACCCGCTCGCAGACGATCACCGGCAGACCGGTTCGCATCAGTGAGAACAGTGCCAGCACATTCATCTGATCAATGAAGGATACCACCACATGGGGGTGGGTCGTCTGGATTACGGTACGCAGGGTCTTGGCTCGCCGCAGATTGGCTCGAACGGCGTGCAATGGGGAGGAGGATGGCCGCTGGGTGTCAAGGCGGAGGATACCAATCGCCGGGTGGAGAGGGAAATACGGGGGCTGAGAGGGCGAATCCAGTGTGACGATGGTGACTGCATCACCGGTCTCGGCCCAGGCATTGGCGAGGTTGGATACCACCCGTTCGGCTCCGCCGGCGCCCAGGCCGGGGATTAGCACGGTGATTCTCCGCCGAGGCGGGGATGGAATAGTTCCGGCAGCGTCGGATAGAGGGGGCAAGGCACACCGGAGCAGCGGATGGGAGGGCCGCGACGGGGGCGCGGACGAAGGCACTATAGTACCGTCTCCCACTGGCGTCGAGTTTCCCCGAGAAACGACGAATCGTGCTATACGGGGATTGAAAATAGCACTCGGCAAACCGTATTAATACCCTCAGCCTCATCACCGGAGAAAGCTTGTCCATGGCCGAGAATCCTGTCGTCCCTGAGCTGCCGCCCCGGCTTATTCTCGATCTCGCCACTCGCTGCAACCTGCGTTGCGGCATGTGCCCTGTATGGGGAAGTGATGATGAAGCCGCTATCGACAGTATCAAGGGCGTCATGGCGCTGGAGAATGCCCGTAAGGTGCTGGACGAGGCCATGGCCGCCAAGCCCTTGGTTCACCCCATCTTGTATGGCGAGCCGCTGCTGGCGCCCGCCTTCAAGGAGGTGGTTGTCGATGTTAAGGCACGGGGGTTGACCATCGCCATCAACACCAACGGCTTGGCACTGACCGAAGAGATGGCCCGGTTCTTGGTGGATGTCGGGGTGGATTCGGTATCGGTGTCCATTGATGCGGTCACCCCCGAGACCCTGAAGCTGATTCGCGGTATTACTGATTTGGATCGAATCGAAGCGGCTGTCCACCGTCTACTTGCGGTGCGGGGCAGCGGGACCACGCCGCGTATCGGCGTCTCTTATACGACCCAGGAAGACAACCAGCACGAGGAGGCTGCCTTCGTTGCCCGCTGGATTCCCCTGGTCGATGTGGTCCGCATCGGCCATGTCTTCCGCGATGGCGCTTTTCAGGGATTCGAGACTCCGAAGGTGCGTGTTCCCTGCAATGCGTTGTATCTGACCATGCCGGTTCACCATGATGGCACCGTGACGGTGTGCTGCCTGGATAGTTTCCGTGAGACTAATATGGGTAATGTGTTTGAAAGCTCGGTCGCCGAGGTCTGGCAGGGCGAAGCGTTCCAGCAGGCCCGGTATTGGCACGAGACCGGCCAATACGATAAGATTCCGGTCTGCGACAAATGCAATGGTTGGGTGCAGTATATGTTCGAGGAAGAGGTTCGTGATGGGTTGTTGATACGGCGCAGCCCAGAGTTCATCTATTACAACCGCATTGACCGTATGGAGAACTGGAGTGGTCAATTGCTTGGGGGGCATCTCGATCATCAGGCGGGAAATGTTGGAGAAAAGTGACGGCTCCACCGTCGTCGAGCCAGCCCACTTTCTAGGGCGGTTGCGGCTGATTGGTCACAAGCTCGGAACCCGTGGCGAGAGCTGGGCGCTCCGACGGTTGTGGGAAGAGTTGTCGGTTCCAACCAGCGGACCCAGCCGCGCTCTTCGTGCCGTCAATGCGGGAATTCTAGAGATGGTCGGCCTGACCCTGGCCTGGCCAATCCGGCTGTGGACTGTGCGCCGTCAGACCGTTCATCTGTTCTACGATCTGACGGTTTCTCCCATTACCTTCGATTTTTGCTTCGCGCTGATGGC
>JAYTWE010000215.1:0-3096 GCA_043744055.1 Magnetospirillum sp. | reverse complement strand
GGCGATCAATTTTTGCTGCAAGGGGGGGACCGGCTGGCTCTCGTCCAGCCACGACCGTAATTCGGCGGGAGTGCTTCCAATGCCGGTGGCCAGCGTTTCAATCTCGGTCATGGTCTTACCCATTGCGGCACTTAGTCTGAAAGCCCAGCGGGATTCGCCGTCATCGGCTTTGATGATGCCTGCGCCAGCCTTTTTAATCATGCGATAGGCTTCTTCCGCCAGCAGCCCCGATGAAATACCGGCGAAGGACACGAAGAAGATGTTGAGGTTGTCAGTGTCTCCGGCGGAGATGGTCAATTGCCCAGCCTTCAGCAAGACAAACACCACCAAGGATGTAATCATGCCCTGGAATGGACGGATCAGAAAAAAGCTGGTTCCCTTGCCATCGTCCCCATCCAGCAATAGTTTTGTGATGTGCAGCGTGCTGCCAAGCGCTCCCATGGATAAGGCCAGCAGCAGGGTCAGAATTTCGGCTGGCAGGGAAAATAAGGTGCCATAGCCCATTTTTTGCAAGGTGCTGGCGGTGCTGGCGGCCAAGTCGATTATGGCGATATCTAGCCCGGTTTGTTTCGCCTCTTCAGCGACAACGGGAAAAGATGACCAGCTGGCGCGCAAGATCGTATGGCGCTTGTCGATTCGACCTTGCTGCGCCGTCATATCCAATTGCAGCGCCATGACCTTCGCCATGAGATCGGCCCAATTGCGTTCCATCGGCGGAGCCACCGGACGTTTCAGCAGATCGGCCAGTTTCGGGGCTAGGGCATAGGTGTCAATGATGGGCTGGATATCTTGCAGGGCAAGGCCGATGTTGACGCCGAAATCCCGCAGATCCTTCACCGCCAAGGCCAGGGAATCGCTTTGTTGCTGATATTTTGCCTCGTCGGCGTGGAGGTGATTGCGTTCGGTGTCGCGGATATCCTTCGCGACTTCGACGATATGGATGATGGCGGCGGATTCACCGCCGATTTTGCTGGTTAGCTCGCTGACGCCCAGCGCTCCCACTGCCACGTAGAGCAGCCCTCCGTAGAGGAGGGTCAGGCAGATCATGGAAAGAGCAAGGCGGCTGACCGATTTGACGCCCGTTGAAACCATGATGTCCCTCCTTCCTTGCCATAGCCCCGTATTCAATCGGCTTCGGATGCTGAGCGCAACGCCGTTTAAGTGTTCATTGCGTATTTAGATGTTACTAAAAGTGTATGCAATTTAGCTGGATGATTTATGTTGCCCTCGCGCCCCCCTCGCGCGCCCATTGCTTCGAGGCTCGGCTCACCCCATACTCAAAGCCTTCGAATATTCCATGGGATCAGTCGATGAAGCTGGTGATTAACGGTGAGGAGCGGAGCTTCTCCGCCACGATGAGCGTCGAGGCTCTTTTGGGAGAGTTGGGGGTGGACCCGCGTAAGGTTGCGGTTGAACGCAATTTGGAGATCGTCCCCAAATCCGCCTATGCCGAGATGGCGGTCAATGACGGTGACAAACTTGAAATCGTCGCATTTATCGGTGGCGGCTCTCATGCGGACACCTTTACCGTGGCGGGCAAGACGTTCTCCTCGCGGCTGTTGGTGGGCACCGGTAAGTACAAGGACTTCGAGGAGACCGCTAAGGCCATCGAGGAATCGGGAGCGGAAATCGTTACCGTGGCCGTGCGCCGGGTCAACCTATCCGATCCGTCCAAGCCCATGCTGGTGGATTACGTCAGCCCCAAGAAATACACGTTCCTGCCCAATACCGCAGGCTGCTATACTGCCGATGATTCTGTTCGGACGCTTCGTTTGGCTCGGGAAGCGGGGGGATGGAATCTGGTCAAGCTGGAAGTGTTGGGCGATCAGACCACTCTTTATCCCAATATGCCCGAGACCTTGAAGGCGGCCGAAGCCCTCATCAAGGATGGGTTTGAAGTCATGGTTTATTGCTCTGACGACCCGATCCAGGCCAAGATTCTGGAAGATATGGGGTGTGTCGCGATCATGCCGTTGGGCTCGCTGATCGGGTCAGGCCTTGGCATTCTCAACCCCATCACCATTCGCCTCATTAAAGAAACGGTAAAGGTGCCGGTTCTGGTGGATGCGGGGGTTGGCACCGCGTCCGACGCCGCCGTCGCCATGGAGCTTGGATGTGACGGCGTTTTGATGAACACCGCCATCGCCCATGCCAAGGACCCTATCCGTATGGCGCGCGCCATGAGATTGGCGGTGGAGGCGGGGCGGCTGTCCTACCTTGCCGGGCGGATGCCGAAGAAAAGCTATGCCGATCCAAGCTCGCCCTTGGCTGGGCTGATCTGATGTTCGGTTAAGAGAAAGCCCCCGGCCGCGAGGCCGGGGGCTTTTTTATATACTCCGTCGCCGTGAAAACCGGAAAGACCGAAGGGCGGCGCCCATAGTCTTTATCTTTGCCGTGACACAAAAAAATCCCCGGAAACCATAACGGTCTCCGGGGATCAATAGTGCAGGGTCGTTTTTTAGTAAACGTCGTGCTGAGTATTGTAGACGTTGAACTTACCCGTGGGGGTAATCAGCTTCGGGTCTTTGATGACCGCTTTCATCTTACGGGTCTTGTCGTCGATCACAACGATAGCGGACGGATCCGTCTTACCGGCCCAAATGGAGAACCAGACTTCATCGCCTTTTTCGTTGTACTCGGCCTGAACAACGCGCTTGACCGCCTTGGTTTCCGGCAGGTCGGCCATCTTGGCCACGTTGATGATTTCAGGACCCTTGTCCAAAGCGTCGATGTTGTAGACGGTGACGGATTCAGCCATGTCCTTTTCGGGGAACAGCGGAGCGTCGGCCCATAGATTCTTCGACTTCGGGTGAGTCTTGACGAACAGCGAGCCTGAACCATGGTTCTTCAGCTCGGCGACGACCTTCCAAGCGGATTCCTTGTGCTTGACGGGGTCGGTACCGATCAGGGTGATGACGTCGGCGCCCAGGTGAGACGTCGCCCAGACGGGGCCGAACTTCGGATGGTTGAAGTTAGCGCCGCGACCCGGATGGGGCTTGGACTTGGTATCGACCAGAGCGGCCAGCTTGCCGTCCTTGGTATCGACCACGGCGACCTTGTTGGAGGCATTGGCGGCCACCAGGAAGTAACGCTTGG
>JAYTWE010000214.1:0-10116 GCA_043744055.1 Magnetospirillum sp. | reverse complement strand
AATCGGCTCCCAATTGCTCCACCGGCATCCGGGCATAGCCATAGGTGACGGCGATCACTGGTAGTCCGGCATCGCGGGCGGCCAGGACATCGGTTTTGGAATCACCCACATAGATGGCCGTCATACCCTCTGCTCCCATGCGGCGCAGGGTTTCCCGCACATGCTCGCCGTCGGGCTTGCGGCGAAGGAAGTCGCCGCCCAGCACCGCATCGAACCAGTGGGCAAGGTCCAGGGCTTCCAGCACGATCAGGGTCATGGCATGAGGCTTGTTGGTGCAGATGCCCAGCTTGGCCCCACTGGCGGTCAGCCGGGCCAGCTCATCGCGGACGCCGTCATAGATCACGGTATGATCGGCGGGATGGGCGCGGTAATGAGCCAGATACCGCTCCACCAGCCTGCTCACGTCATCGGGGGCGGCATCTTCGCCGGTGACGCTCCAGGCCCGCTCGATCAAGGCGGTGGCGCCCTCGCCCACCAATTCTTGAACCTCAGCCAGGCTGAGAACGCGGCGGCCCTCCTCGGCCAGCAGCCGGTTCAAGGCCGCCGCCACATCGGGGGCGCTGTCGATCAAGGTGCCGTCCAGGTCGAACACCACGGCGGAAAAGGAACTCATGGATCTAACCCTTCAAACCGGCGAAGGCGTGGCGGATGGCCATGGCATCGGTGCCATAGGCGATGAAGCGGAAGCCCTCGTCCAGTTGGCGGGCCAGCTCGGCGGAATCCGGGGCCACCTGATGAATGCCCGGAGCCTTACCCGCATCTGCGCAAGCTTGCCGGACCTGGGCAAGGGCAGATTTAAACTCGGCAGTGGTGAAATCCCCTGTTCGGCCCAGGCTGGCCGACAGGTCATAGGGGCCGAGGAACAGAGCATCGACCATGGGCAGAGCGGCAATGGCGGCGGCGGCGGCGACGCCGGCCTTGGTTTCGATCTGGGGCACCAGGACCGGCTGGAACTCGGCCAGATATTGGGCGAAGTCCAGGCCGAAGCGGTTGCAGCGCGATAGGCCGACGCCGCGTCGACCGGCGGGGGGATAGAGGCAGTGAGAGGCGAAATCGGCAAAGGCCTCGGCACTTTCCACCACCGGCACGATCAGTCCCTGGCAACCCTGGTCCAACAGACGGCGCGCCAGATAGGGATCAGCCGAGGGCAGTCGGGCAAAGGGAACGACACCATGACGCTCGGCGGCGCGAAAGGCGGCGGCGGCGGTCTCGGGGGTAGAGGCGCCGTGTTCCATATCCACCGCCAGCCAGTCGAAGCCGCAGACGGCGAGGCACTCGGCCACTTCCGCCGAAGGCAGGGTCAGCCAAGCTCCGATGCAAGGCCGACCGGCCACGAGACTCGCCTTGATATGCGCCGCACTGGTCATGATGCTTGTCCCATGGTTACTGGTTCCAACGCTTCGCCCATGCGGGATCGGCACCATAGATGTCATAGACGAGGCGCATGGTCCGCAGCGCCTCATCGGAGGAGCCGTCGGTCACCGGGCGGTTCTGCACGACGCAAGCGGCGAAATCAGCGATTTCATCCGCCCAGCTGGGATCGTCGTTGTAGCGGGTGGTTTGTTCCCGTGGGTCGCCATTGCCATTCTCCGAGCGCCAGATCACGGTCAGGGTCTCGGCCCCATAGCTCTTGGAGCCCGACAAGATACCCGACAGGCTAAGGCCGCCGCGCTCTAAGGTGATGTCCAGATTGAATCGGTGCCGCCATTGGGTGGCCGAGGAGTGCAGCAGAGCCACGACGCCGGATTCGCTCTTCATCAGGGCATAGGCGTTGTCTTCCACGTCATGGCCCCAATAGGAATTGCTGATGACGCTGTGAATCTGGGTGAACTCGCCCGCGAACAGCCGCATCAGATCCACCATATGGATGCCTTGGTCCAGCAGAATGCCGCCGCCCGCGATGGCGCGTTTGGAACGCCAGTCGCTTTGGCCGAAGCTGATGATCTGGGACTTGCCGTAGGTGCCTTTCAGATCGAGCACCCGGCCCATATCGCCCGAGCGCACCAGGGCGAGGGCGTCTTTCACCGAGTCGTGATAACGGTGGTTGAATCCGTATTTCAGACGCAGACCGGGATGTTTCGCCTCGGCCTCGATCACCCGTTCGATATCGGCCACATCGCGTCCCGGCGGCTTTTCGCAAAAGACGTGCAGCCCGTGATCCAGGCCAAGAATGGTGGCCTCGGCGGCGACGTCGTTGGTCAGGCAGACGAACAGCACATCCAGCTTCTCATCGAGCAAGCGATGGAAATCGGCATAGGCCGGAAGACCGTCAGCCAAGGTGGAATTGCCGCTGAAGGAGCGATCCGCCACCGCCACTGTCCGCATATCATCGCGCTGGTCGATGAACTGGCGGCGGCGCTGGCCGACGATGCCGAAACCGGCGATACCGACACGCAATGGGGATTGAGTCATGCGGGCAGGTCCATATAGAGGCGAGTGACGGAATCGGCGCGCAGCATGTCTTCGGCCCGGTCGCGATCCGCCGGGGTATCTACCCCGATGGTCTCGCGGTTCGCCACCACCATGCGGATGTCATAGCCATGTTCCAGAGTCCTCATCATATCGATCTGCTCGATCATTTCCAGCGGAGTGCGCTCTAACCCGCCGAACGTGTTGAGGAAGCTTCGTGAAAAGGCGATCACTCCGGTCTGCTGATAGACCGGGGGGAAGTCCTTGACTCGGGAGCGCGACGGAATCGGGCTGCGCGAGAAGAACAAAGCGTTGCCGTTGGGGCGGAAGCAGACTTTGACGCAGTTATGGTCGTCGTGATCGGCGGGCTTAAGGATCAGCGAGGCGAGGTTAACCACCGGTACCGGCCGCTCGGCATAGGCGGCCAGCATCTGCTCGATCATCTCGGGCGTCACCATGACCTCGTCGCCCTGGACCATCAGCACCAGATCGTCATCGGCCAGTTGCAATCCCAGATTGGCGATCGCCTCGACGGTTCGATCGACACAGCCGGGGTGGCTGTCGGCGGTCATCACCGCCTCGCCGCCCGCCGCCGTGACCGCGTCGAAGATCACTTGATCGCAAGTGGCGACCACCACCCGGTCCAACCCCTTGGCCAGACGGCAGCGCTGCCAGACATGCAGCACCAGCGGTAGGCCCAGCAATCCGACCATGGGCTTGCCGGGAAAGCGGGACGAGGCCATGCGGGCCGGGATGATGCAGATGGAGGTCACGAGGGGATTCCTAGGACAGGGGAAATACCGGCATACTATGCTGTGGACGGATGGTATCGCAACCTCACGCGCTCCCCGAAATGGGGAAGGTTACGCGATCTCATGTGGCGGAAAGGGGGCGCTTCTTGACACCCTGCCGACGGAAAGCCTACGGTTGCTGCGGCTTTGACCTCTGGGGGACCTTGTTTATAAATGGCCGGAACGCTGAATCTTTCGCTGTCGGGTGAAGAGCTTGGGGACTATGTCGCCCGCCAACTTTCTCTGTTCTTTCCCGATGGATATGAGTGCGGGCCATGTCTGCGGTTCCATACTGCTGAAGCTCTCTCCCGGCTTGGCCATTGCCTCGCCAATTCGGTCTGGTTCAGCGAACGCACCGGGCCGAGTGCCGTGCGCCCGACCTTCAATCATCTGTTTTCCGACCATTACGCGACTTATCTTTACTACCTGGCCAATACCATCGCCATCAATGGCGGTGATAGAAAGGTCGCAGACAAGATATTTTGCCTGAATAAGGCTCTTCATGCGCTTGATATATATTACGAAGTTAAGATGCCGGAGATTTTCACTCTGTCTCACTCGGTAGGGACAGTCATTGGCCGGGCTGATATTGGTGAATATTTATATATATATCAAGGATGTACGATCGGCGGCACCCATAACTTAACCTATCCCCGAATTGGGCGAGGCGTTGTCATGTATGGGCAGAGTCAAGTCATCGGAAACAGTATCATCGGCGATAATTGCATTATTGGTGCCGGTGTATCGATTATAAACCAGGTAATTCCAAGCAATACTATCGTCGCTCTCGTAGATGGCATTCCGTCTTTGCGGGATAATAACAGCGATGTTGTTGGTAAATACTTTAATCTACGCAAATGAAATTACTTTATATCATCAAGAGACCTCTGAGCAGACGCGATGCCGAGCGTTTTGGCATCTTCCGTGCGCTGGAGCGCGGCTTCTCCGTTCGAGTCTTCGACATCAGCGTTCCGACTCATCCCGAACTTGCTGCCGACATGGATTTATCGTGGGTTCCACCGACGCTTGAGATCGAAGTCTTCCAGAGCTGGAAATCCCTACGGCGGCGGCAACAGGCTTTTGCAGAGGCGGATCTGGTCTTGCTGCTCAGCCAATCCCACGGTTTGTCGCGTGGCACTTTGCCCACATTGCGCCTGCTGGCCCGAACCAAGACGCCCTATCTGATCCTTGGCCCCATCTGGTACGGCATGGTCGAGCCACGCTTGGCCGACATCCCCATCCGGCGGAAATTCAAGGAAGCCATACAGCGCGCCATGCTGATGGACCCGCTGAACTCCCTGATCTCGCGAATTCCGCCCCATCTTCTCGGCATTCCCCAGGCGCGCTGGGCGATCTATACCGGATTGGCGAGCATGAGCGCCAATAGCTTGGTTGGGCCACAGACAGAGCCGATTTATACGCATACTTCCGATTACGATCTTTTTCTGCGTCTGTCGTCCCAACGCAAGGAGACGCTGCCGCAAGCGGTGTTTCTCGACCAGTTCGCGCCGTTCCATGTGGATACCCAGGTCATCAAGACCAGAACCGTCATCGAGCCTGACCATTACTATGCCTGTCTGCGCGGGCTTTTTGACCGGATCGAGGCGGAGCTGGGGTTAAAGGTGGTGATCGCGGCTCACCCTCGGGCCGATTATCAGGACAGGCCGGAACTGCTGGGGAACCGCCCCATTCATTATGGCAAGACCATCGATCTGATTGCGGAAAGCCAAGTGGTGATCTCCCATGTCAGCACGGCGCTGGGGATGGCGGTTCTCTTCCGCCGCCCCGTTATGCTGATCGCCACCCAGGCTTATTATGACCTGACCCCCGGCCATCCCTTCGCCTTCGATCAGGCGGCGCAGTCCCTGGCCACTCCCCTGCTGATGATCGACGACGTCGCAAATGTCCCTCTCCAGGCTGGCTTGGAGGTTAATGAGGGTGCTTATGACCTGTATCTCGAGCGGTTCATGCGCCATCCCAAGGCCCCCGATGGCTATCAATGGGACATCGTCTTTGACATTATCCTGGGGGGGCATGCTATAGACGGGTCTCCCAAGCGAGACTAAACTTCCCCGACACTGGACAGGCAGCGAGTTTTTCCCCGATGGACAATCTTGAAGTCAAATACGGCCTGCCACGCGAAGTGCATTTCTGCAAGCGCTGCGTGATCTCTAACCAACGTCCCAACTCGGCGGTCGAGTATCAGCACGTTGCCGCTAGCCGCAAGCAGACTATTCATTTTGATGCCGAGGGCGTCTGCGACGCCTGTCGTGTCGCCGAGACAAAGGCCCTGATTAATTGGGACGAGCGCGAGCGCGAACTTATTGATCTATGCAACCGGTATCGCCGCAATGACGGACATTACGACTGCATCGTTCCCGGATCGGGCGGGAAGGACAGTTTCATGCAGAGCCATCTGCTGCGCTATAAATATGGAATGCATCCGTTGACCGTGACCTGGGCGCCGCACATCCACACCGATTGGGGATGGCGCAATTTCCAGGCTTGGCTTCACTCGGGTTTTGACAACCATCTGGTCACCGCGAACCCCAAAATTCACCGTCTGCTGACTCGTCTGGCGGTCGATAACCTGTTCCATCCCTTCCAGCCCTTCATCATCGGGCAGAAGGCGCTTGCCACCAAGATGTCCACTTTGATGAATATCCCCCTGGTGTTCTACGGCGAGAATGAGGCCGAGTACGGCAATCCCCAGGCCAATATGTCAAGCGCCCAGCGGGAATGGGAATATTCCACCGCCGAGGATACCTCGAAGGTCTATCTCAGCGGCGTTTCCGTCGCCGATCTGGAAACCCGCTATGGGATGGAGCGCAACGACCTCGACATCTATCTTCCCGCCAATCCGAGCGACTTGAAACGGGTCGGAACAGAAATCCATTACCTCGGCTATTACATCAAATGGCATCCGCAAAGTGCCTATTACTATGCCAAGGAACATGGGAATTTCCAGGCGGCGCCCGAGCGGACGCCCGGCACCTATTCCAAGTACAATTCCATCGACGATAAGATCGACGACTTCCATTACTACACCACCTTCGTGAAGTTCGGCATCGGCCGCGCCACCTATGACGCGTCCCAGGAAGTTCGCAGCGGAGACATCACCAGAGACGAAGGCGTTGCCCTGGTCCGGCGCTTCGATGGTGAATTCCCCGAGCGTTTCGCTGAGGAAATCTTTCAGTATCTCTCCATTCCCGCCCACGAATTTCCCCTGGCCTCCAAGGAATTCGCCCAGCCGACCCTGACCCGCGCCTTGTTCGACGAAATGGCCGACGGTTTCCGATCGCCCCATCTGTGGGAGAAGGCCGAGGGGAAATGGTCGCTGCGGCATGCTGTCTGGATGAATGACTGACGATGGCGTATCTCCGCCTTATCGCCCGGCTTGATATCAAGGCCCCATACCTTATCAAGAGCATCCATCTTGAAGGGGTGCGCAAGGTCGGCGATCCAGGGCAGTTCGCCCGGCGATATTACGCCGAGGGGATCGACGAGATTTTGTATGTGGATGCCGTCGCCAGCCTTTATGGCCGTAACAGCCTCAGCGATCTGGTCCGCGACACTGCCGAGAACGTCTTCATTCCCATCACCGTGGGTGGAGGATTGCGCTCGGTGGAGGATGTCCGGGCTATGCTGCGGGCTGGAGCGGACAAGGTCGCCGTCAACACCGCCGCCATTCAGCGGCCGGAACTGATCTCGGATATCGCCGAGACCTTCGGCTCGCAATGCATGGTGGTCTCCATCCAGGCCAAGCGGGCCGATAATGGCCGCTGGGAAGCCTATAGCGACGGTGGGCGCGAGCATTCCGGCTTGGATGTGGAAGAATGGGCCTATCGCTGCCAGACTCTCGGCGCCGGTGAGATCCTGCTGACCTCGGTGGACCGGGAAGGCACCCGTAAGGGGTTCGACAGCGAGCTGACCCGCATGGTCTCCAGCGCGGTCACCATTCCGGTCATCGCCAGCGGCGGCATGGGCAAGCCCGAGGATATGGTCGATGTGGTTCGCAACGGCGGCGCAGATGCCGTGGCCATGGCTCATGTCTTGCATTATGAGACCTGTTCTTTGAACTCCATTCGTCAAGCCGCCACGAATGCCAATATCCCGGTGCGGATGCCATGATGCCTAAAATTGGGGTTGTCGATTACGGAATCGGGAATCTGTTATCGGTGACCCGTGCCTTGGCTCATGTGGGAGCCGAACCGGTTCTGGTCAATGATGGAGCCGGTGTCGCCGGAGTGAGCGCCCTGATTCTTCCCGGAGTCGGCGCCTTTGGCGCGGGTATGGCTAGCCTGGTCGCCCGAGGGCTGATCCAGCCGTTACGAGATTACGCTGCCTCGGGCCGCGCCTTCCTGGGCATTTGCCTGGGCACTCAGCTCATGATGCAGGTCTCTGAAGAGTTCGGAAACCATCAGGGGCTGGGGCTTGTCGCTGGAACGGTTTCGCCCGTTCCGGCCTGTGGACTCCATGGCCACCCCCACCGCATTCCGCATATTGGCTGGGCCGATCTGCGAGAATCCGTCCCCGGACGGTGGAAGGGGACCATCTTGGAGGATTTGGGGGATAAGCCCAGCGTCTACTTCGTTCACTCGTTCCATGCGCAGGTGTCGGATCCGGGCGATGAGCTGGCGCGGGTCGATTACGACGGTATTCCGGTCACCGCCGCCATCCACAAGGGCAACCTGATCGGATGCCAGTTCCATCCAGAAAAGAGCGGCGATGTGGGCCTATCCATCCTCGAGCGCTTTGTAAGGGATGCTGCTTAGCCCGCAAGTGGCCGGTTCAGCTGTAAAATCCGCCTCCACTTTTCCATATCAGGCGTCCCGAAGATCCACTCACGGTCCAGCCGCTCCGGCGGCGTCAATGCGGCGAGGCTTTCCGGCAGATGCTCTGCATCGGTGGTGGGGACGCTTATTCCAGCGGGCAGAATATCGATGGCGATGCGGGTGCGGGACCGAAATCGTAGTACCGGAAGCCCCGCCAGCAAAGCCTCAAGCCCAACCGTGGTTGCTGCGTAAACGACCCCGGCTAGTTCGCTGTAATCGGACAACGGCCCCGTCGCCGGTTCCAGCCCTGGCTGGGGAGTGAAGGCATAGGGCGTCATGGGGTGGTCACGCACCACGAAACGCCAGCCATGGGCAGTAGCCGCGCGGGCGGCTTCCACCATCTCGGCGGCGACGCTCTGATCAAAAGGCAGGGCCAGAAAGATCGGGGCCAGGGGCGCGGGCGTGATCGTGATGGGCCGCGGGAACCGCAGTCCTCCTCCGATAGAGATTCGGGACTCGGGCATCCCCCAGTCCATGATCTGTTTCGCTGTCGCGGCGCCACTGCACAGCACCCGATCGGGCAGACTGGCCTGGGGATCGAAATTGGACCGGGCGGCATAGTTCAGCATCTGACGGCCCACCACGGAATGTTGATAACCCACGGTTTGGATGCCGAGACGGCGGGCGCTGCGCACGAAACACCGCTCCCAGGAGTGATTCTCCCAAGGCCAGGCGACCAGATCGGGCCGGACCTGATCCAGCCACCGGTCCTGACAATGAATCTGCCAGGCGATCATGGCCGCTTGGCCCGTTCCCCCTTCGAGGGCGGCGGCGCGGCGGACCAGCCAATTCTCCCGCCCGGCTGTGGGCGACCAGCGGGCCAACGGCAGACGGAACAGGGCATGGAGTGGATTGCCCCAAGCATGGATCGAGCGCGTCCGCCCCCCTTGCGCCAACTCAACGGCCCGTGCCGCTGAGCAATCCGCATGCAACAGCCGCGACAGGTCTGGCACTTCCGTCAGGCAGGACCCGAAATAGGCGTCGTGGCCTTCAGGGGTGCTGGCGGGATGCCCGTAGACCAGGAGATAGGCCCCCCCCTTGGACGAGGACGCGCGGTGATGTTTCAGGACCAACGCGGCCTTGGCGACGCGCAAGGCGGCCAAGGTCCGAGCGGCATAGCCGCGCAACCACAGGCCGAGGGAGCGCTTCAAGATAGACGGCTTCTTTCCCGCCTGGACGCCGGGAAGGGCCGCCAGATGCCGGAACAGCCAGGGATCGCGGGTCAGGACCAGAACCTGAGTGGAGGATTCGGCCCATTCGGCAACCAGCTTGGTCCAGGCCATCATCAGGCCCAGATCCGAAGCATTGGCCACCGCCGCTGGCGCGTGCGACAACCGGGCGCTGGACTCGCTTCCCAGCCGACGCCCGAGATCCCACCAGTCATCGGCAATACTATCGAACGCCCGTTCCAATGACGATCCCAGATCAGGGCATCTTTGGTGGGGTGGCAGACCATGGTCGGGACCGTCGAGAACCACCCACCGGTCCCATTCCCCCATAGGAGTTTGTGAGAGAATGACGGTCATGCCGGACGCCGCGCCAGAATCCACAAATGCGACGACAAGCCATTTTCGGCCAGGAAGGTCTGGAAGGCGGCCTGGGTCTGCGGCGAAGCGTCCTCGATCAGGTGGCGAATGAACGGATCAGCGGCGGATTGTCCCGCCTCGGCCAGGGTATTTTTGACGATATCCAGGTCCAGCTGACCGGGGGTATGGAACCCCATAAGCTCCAGCCCGCAACGCTCCATCAAGGCCTCGACCCCATGCCGGGACAAGAAGTTCAGATGGTGCGGAGGTGATGCCGCCTTGGACATGGCCCCCAAGGTCAAGATGTCGAATCCTGTGCCGCACAAGCCAGTGACCAGGACCCACCCGCCCGGCTTTGCCAGACGGGCCAGATCCGAGATAAAGGCGGCGACATCGTGCACATGTTCGATGACCTCGAATGCGGTAACGAGGTCGGCTGTCCCCTGCCGTTCGGGCGTCGCGGCAGCCTCGAAGGACAGGCCCTCGAAAGTCTCGAAGCCCAGCTGACGGCAGCGCTCGGCCAGATTAGCCGATGGCTCCACCGCCAGGAACGGG
>JAYTWE010000213.1:0-16317 GCA_043744055.1 Magnetospirillum sp. | reverse complement strand
CTACACATGCGCCCTCCGGTGGCGGGTGTAGCTCAGTTGGTTAGAGCGCCAGTTTGTGGTACTGGATGTCGGCGGTTCAATTCCGCTCACTCGCCCCATCCCCCCTTCTTTCGCAGATAGCTGTTCCGTGACCTTAACCGGTCCACGGAGCGCTGCTGCGTCGGCTCAATGGCGCACGCCGCTCTAGGGCTGCTTCCCCCACCCCCGGCTTGCCGGGGGAGGGTTGGGGAGGGGGCCTCCATAATCTAAATATTTTGAAGCCATAGAACGAAGACCACCGCCCCGGCATCCATGACGCAGGCGACAGTGAACAGGTGCAGCGCCCGATGGATATCGGCGACGGTGGCTCGCGCCCGCCCGGCGCCGATCCATTTTTCATCCACGGTCAGACCGGGATATTTGCGCGGCCCACCCAAGGCCAGCCCCAGCCCTCCGGCGGCGGCGGCTTCGGGCCAGCCGGAATTGGGCGAACGATGATGGCGGGAATCGGTCACCATGGTCACCAGCGCGCCAATGGGCTTGCCCTGGGGAACGAAGGGCGCGGCCAGAGCCAGCATCAGTGCCGCCAGCCGGGCGGGGATCAGGTTCAGCCCATCGTCCAGCCGGGCCGAGGCCATACCAAACGCGCGGTACTTGTCGTTGCGATAGCCCACCATGCTGTCCAAGGTATTGACCGTCTTGTAGAGCAGCAGACCGGGCAGCCCCAAGATCACATACCAGAACACCGGGGCCACCACGCCATCAGCGAAGTTCTCGGCCAGACTTTCGATGGCGGCGCGGGCCACGCCGTATTCGTCCAGGCTTTGCGGATCGCGGCCGACGATGCGCGACACCGCATAGCGCCCTGCCTCCAATCCATTATCCCCCAAAGCCTTGGCCACATTATGCACATGCTCGAACAGCGAACGCTGGGCCAGCAACGTGGCGGCGACGAACACCTCGACCAACCAGAAATGCGGCAGGGTTCGAGCCAGAAAGCTGATAATTCCGCCCACCGTCAAAGCCAGGATGGACATGCCCCCGGCCAGCAGAATCCCGCGCGCTCTGCGATCCTTCTCCGAACGCTCCGGCTTGTTCAGGCGCTTATCCAAGCCGCCGATGATCCGGCCGATGAGAACCACCGGATGGGGGAGAAGGCGAAACAGCGGCCCCATCTCGCCCAATGCCGCATCCAGGGCCATGGCCATGAACAGCATCAGCAACGGGTCGGGGATATGGCCGAAATGGGTGAAGAACGGAAGCATGCCCGCAAGATGGTGCTTGTTGGTAAAAGCGTCAATCACCCCATTGTCTCCCCCACCTGCCGATGCCATCTTTGCAACAGTCAATCAACCGGGGAGAGCGGACCATGAGCGACGATCACGTCAAAAGCCTGATGCCTAAAATGGATATGAGCCGACGCGGCTTCGTTTCAGCGGCGGTATTGGCCACCGGCTATGCCCTGGCGGTCAGTCCTGCCTCAGCCGATGCCGTTGCCACCGACACCAAGGGCCTGAAGGCCGGAGCGGTGATGATCCCCAGCGGAGCCGAATCCCTGCCCGCCTATGCCGCCATGCCCGAAGGCAAAGGGCCGTTCCCCACCATTTTGGTGGTTCAGGAAATATTTGGCGTTCATGAATATATCCGAGATATCTGCCGCCGCTTCGCCAAGCTGGGCTATCTGGCCGTGGCCCCGGAATTGTATTTCCGCCAGGGTGATCCGTCCAAGCTGACCGATATCCCAACCATTCTCTCGACCATCGTCGCCAAGGTCCCCGATGCCCAGGTCATGGCCGATCTGGATGCCTGCGCCGCCTGGGCCGCCGTCAATAAGGGCGATCCCAAGCGCCTTGGCATCACCGGGTTCTGCTGGGGTGGGCGCATGGTCTGGCTGTATGCCGCCCATAACCCCAAGCTGAAGGCGGGCGTGGCCTGGTACGGCAAACTGGCGGGCGAGACTTCCGCCATGACGCCCAAACATCCGCTGGATATCGCCGCCCAGTTGAAGGCCCCGATCCTGGGCCTGTATGGCGGGGCCGACCAAGGCATCCCCTACGAGACGGTGGAGAAAATGCGCGAAGCGGTCAAAGCCGGAAAGATGCCGGTGGAGATCGTGGTCTATCCCGAGACTCCCCACGCCTTCCACGCCGATTACCGCCCGTCCTATCGGGAAGTCCCGGCCAAGGACGGTTGGGCACGGCTTCAAAAGTGGCTGAAGGGCAATAGTTTATAGGGATTGCGGCCGGGACGGCCGCGCTCCATTGGTTTTGGAGCGCGGGCATCCTGCCCGCACGTGTCTCATCGGCATTCCACCCGTTGAATCGTACCAGCCCTCAGGACAAAGACCGCGTCCTGGGGGCTGTCGCCTTTCAGTGCCTCGACCGGGTCCCGCCCCAGATAAAGACCGCGAAGAATTCGACCGGCAACGCCATGGCTGACCACGATCAGCTTTTCCCCGGCCCGTAATCCCGCCAGGAATTCCGCCAGACGGGCAGAGATGGCCGCATGGGCTTCACCGTCGGGGCTTTTAAACACCCAGTGATCCAAGCCACGCCCCTCCAGCAATTGAGGTGGAAGGTCGGACTTAAGAAGCCCGGACAGACTGCCGGTATTCACTTCCTTCAAGCGATGGTCATAAGTGACGCGGGACGCATCTAAACCGGCGGCCTCGCACAAGATGCCGGTGGTCTCGGCGCAACGCCCTAGCGGGCTGGAAATGACCCGCCAGTCCTCGCCAGCGATCAAACCTCGAAGACAGAGCCCATAGCGGAAGGCCTGAGCGATCCCCTTGGAGGTCAGTGGCGAATCATGCCAGCCCTGAACTCGGCCTTCGGAATTGGAAACGGTCTCGCCATGGCGGACCAGAATGATAGTGGGCATAATTCTCGGGGTGCGCGAGGGGCCTCGCGGCCCCTCGCCTCCTTCTATTCCTAAGACCTAACCGCGCAGCTCGCCGCCGGTAGCCTTGGCCACCGCCTGGACGATCTTGGCGCCGACCGCTTCGATCTCTTCGTCAGTGAGGGTCTTTTCGGTGGGTTGCAAGGTGACAGTGATGGCCAGCGACTTCTTGCCTTCCGCCATCTTGTCGCCCTCATAGAGATCGAACACCGTCACCTCGGAGACCAGGGCCTTATCGGCTCCCTTGGCGGCGCGGACCACCATATCGGCGGCGACGGCGCTATCGAGAGTAAAGGCGAAGTCACGTTCCAGCGGCTGGAAGGCCGAGGCTTTCAACAGCGGCCGGGCCTTGGTCGCCTTGATCTTGGCGGGCGGCAAAGCCTCCAGGAACAGCTCGAACCCGACCACCGGTCCCTTGACGCCCAAGGTGCTCAAGATACCGGGATGAAGTTCACCGAAATAAGCCACCGCCTTATTGCCCAGCTTCAGCGAGCCGGAACGACCGGGGTGGTACCAAGCCGGAGCCTCGGCCACCACTTGAAAGCTGTCGGGATTGCCCCCGGCGGCGGCAATGGCAGAGAGCAGATCCGCCTTGGCATCGAAAGCATCTGCGGTGCGAGCGGACTCGATCCAATGACGGCCACGGACCTTACCGGCACGGATGCCGCACGCCATCTGACGCTGCTGACCGGGTTCCGGCCCGTCGAACTGGGGACCGATCTCGAACAGACCCAGATCGCGCATACCGCGATCGGCATTGCGGCCCACGGCGGTCACCAGATTGGGCAGAACCGAAGGACGCATCACATCCAGATCGGACGAGATGGGATTGGCCAAATGCATGTCCGGGGCACCGCCGCCGAACAGCTTGGCCTGGGCTTCCGGCAGGAAGGACCAGGTCACGGTCTCCACCAGCCCACGCGACGCCAGTTGACGCCGGACCCAGCCGGAGCGGCGTTGACCGGGCGTCAGAACCGGCTTGGGCATGGGTGAACGCGGCAGCGGGATCGTTGGAATGTTGTCATAACCGTTGATGCGGATAACTTCTTCCACCAGATCATGCTCGGCGGTGATGTCGCCGCGCCAGGACGGCGGATTGACCAGCAGCCCGTCGGCATGTTCAGCCACGGCACAGCCCAGATCGTTGAGGAAGGTCTCCATCCGCGCCGTCGATACTTCGACGCCGCCCAGCTCCGACACCCGCTCGGGACGGAGTACGATGGATTTCTGCCAATCCGGTTCGGTCCCGGCGATAACCGGCTCGGACGCTTCACCGCCGCACAGATCAAGAATCATGCGGGTGGCCAGTTCCATGGCGGGCACCACAAAGGCAGGATCGACGCCGCGCTCAAAGCGGAAGCGGGCATCAGACAAGATTTCCAGCCGACGGCCGGTGGCCGCGGTGCGGATAGGGTCGAAATAGGCGGCTTCCAGGAAGACATCGGTGGTCGCCTCGGTACAGCCGGAATGCTCGCCGCCGATGATGCCCGCCAAGGCTTCCGGTCCCGCCTCGTCGGCGATGACGGTCATGCCCTCTTCCAGCTCGTAAGTCTTACCGTTGAGCGCGGCAAGGCTCTCTCCCTTCCGGGCCAGGCGAGCGCGGATGTCGCCCGTGACCTTGGACGCGTCGAACACATGCAGCGGCCGACACAAATCGTAAGTGATGAAATTGGTGATATCGACCAGAACGGAAATGGGGCGCAGGCCGATGCCGGTCAGGCGGTCCTTCAGCCATTGCGGGCTGTCGCCATTCTTGACGCCGCGGATGTAACGACCAGCAAAGATCGGGCAGGCGGCGGCATCATCGGGAGAGAAGTCCAGGCGCACACCGATGGGGCTTTTAAAAGCGCCGGGCACCGGCTCGACCTTCAGCGGCTTCAAATTACCCAGGCCGAACGCGGCCAGATCGCGGGCGATGCCGCGAACACCCAGGCAGTCCACCCGGTTGGGCGTAACCGAAATCTCGATCATGGGATCGAAGCTCATGATATCGGAGAGCTTGGCCCCGACCACGGCATCGACAGCCAATTCGGCGATACCGTCATGATCTTCGCCCAATTTCAGCTCGCGCCACGAGCACATCATGCCCTGGCTTTCCACGCCGCGAACCTTACCCTTCTTCAGGGTCTCGCCGTTATGGGGGATATAGGTTCCCGGCTGGGCCAAGATAACCTTCAAGCCCACCCGAGCATTGGGAGCGCCGCAGACCACCTGGAGAATGCCGGAACCCGAATCCACCTTGCACAGCTTCAGCTTATCGGCATCGGGATGTTTGTCCGCTTCCAGCACATGGCCGACCACGAAGCCGTCCAGATGCTTGGACGGGTCCTCGATCCCTTCGACCTCTAGGCCGATGGAGGTCAGGCCGATTTCAATCTCGGCCAGAGTGGCGGAGGTCTCAAGGTGATCCTTGAGCCAGCTCAACGTAAACTTCATCGGGTCAGCCCTCCCGAAAGCGTGGGAACATCCAGCGGTACAAAGCCGTAATGCTTCAGCCAGCGCAGGTCGGAGTCAAAGAAGGTGCGAAGATCTGGAATGCCGTATTTCAACATGGCGACACGCTCGACTCCCATGCCGAAAGCGAAGCCTTGATAGCGGTCGGGGTCGATACCGCAATTTCGAAGCACATTGGGATGCACCATGCCGCAGCCGAGAATCTCCAGCCAACCGGCGCCAGGACCAATTTTAAGTTCCCCGCCTTCGCGCGAACAGCCGATATCCACCTCGGCCGAAGGCTCGGTGAAGGGGAAGAAGCTGGGGCGGAAACGGACAGGCACGTCGTCCACCTCGAAATAGGCGCGGACGAATTCGATCAGGCAGCCCTTCAAATGGCCCATATTGGTGGCCTCGTCGATGACAAGCCCTTCCACCTGATGGAACATGGGAGTGTGGGTCATGTCGGAATCACAGCGATAGGTCCGCCCAGGAACCAGCACCCGGATGGGCGGCTTCTCGCTCAACATGGTGCGGATCTGTACCGGGCTGGTATGGGTCCGCAGCAAATGCCGCCCACCTTCTGGGCGTTCGCCGAAATAGAAGGTGTCATGCATCTGGCGGGCCGGATGTTCGGCCGGGATATTCAGCGCGGTGAAGTTATGAAAGTCGTCCTCGATATCGGGACCTTCCGCCACGGTAAAGCCCATCTGGGCGAAGATGGCGGTGATTTCCTCGATGGTCTGGCTGATGGGGTGGATACGCCCCTGGGTCTCGGGCCGACCGGACAAGGTCACGTCAATGCGTTCGCGCAACAGCCGCTCGTCCAGGGCCTTGCCCTCTAACTGGGCCTTGGCGGCATCCAGAGCGGCAGCAATGTCATCGCGGGCAGCGTTCAACGCGGCACCTGCGGCTTTGCGCTCGTCCGGTCCCATTCCCCCCAGAGATTTCATCAGTCCGGTGATGGAGCCTTTCTTGCCCAGCGCGGCGACGCGGACGGCTTCCAGCTGATCCAGCGAGGCAGCACCGGCCGCCGAGGCCAGCGCCTGGGCGCGAAGTTGATCGAGATCGTGCATGGGTCGTGGTTCCCCAGAAATAGAAAGTGCCCTGAAATGGAAAAAGGGGCCGTGCCCTCTGCGGGCCGGCCCCTCTCCATACCAATGCTTCCGCTTGGGAAGTCCTACTGGAGGGCGGCCTGAGCCTTGTCCACCAGCGTCTTAAAGACTTCCGGCTCGCGGATGGCGATGTCGGACAGAACCTTGCGGTCAAGCGCGATGTTGGCCTTCTTCAGGCCATCCATGAAGCGCGAATAGGGCATGCCATGAATACGGGCACCGGCATTGATGCGCTGAATCCACAGGGCGCGGAAATTACGCTTCTTGGCGCGGCGATCGCGATAGGCGTAACGCAGAGCCTTTTCCACCTTCTGGATCGCAACCCGGAAGCAGGTGGAGGAACGGCCGCGGTAACCCTTGGCGAGCTTGATAATCTTTTTGTGACGGGCGTGCGTAGTCACGCCCCGCTTAACGCGAGCCATGGATCAGCCTCCGTTCGGCAGGTAGAATTTCTTGACGTTGTCGCTGTCGGTCTTGAACAGCATGAAAGTGCCGCGATGCTGGCGCTTCATCTTCGACGTCTTGGCGGACAGACAGTGGCGCTTGAACGCCACGTTGGCCTTTACCTTGCCGCTAGCGGTGAGCTTGAACCGCTTCTTGGCGGAGCTCTTGGTCTTCATCTTGGGCATTTTCGCGATTCCTTGATCTGAAGTGTCTCAGCGAGAACAAGCGGCAAGGCAGCCCTAACAGCCCTGTCCGCTTAGGAAGGCGACGCTTATATCTCGCGTGCGCCCCGATTGCAAGAGGTGGGAGTCGGAAGAACCGGCTTCCCTCACCCGGTAACGCGGCAATAGCGCGCGACTTCATCCAAAAGCTTGCGGATAGAGATGGGCTTGGTGATGACTTGCTCGAAACCGTCTTCCAGGAACCCGGCCACGGAATCGGGATCGGCAAAGGCGGTCACCGCCACCACCGGCACCGTCTTGGTGCGCGGGTCGGCTTTCAGCAGCTTCAAAAGATCCACGCCGGAATATTTCGGCAGTTGGATATCCATCAAAATCAAAGCAGCACCCGAATTGGCAGTCATTTCCACCAACCCGTCACCATCGGACGACTTGATTGTCTGGTAGCCAGCGATACTGAGCGCCTGCTCCAGAAGCTTCATATTCATCGCGTTGTCTTCGACGATGACGACAGTTCCCGTCATGGCCCCACCTCTCAAGTTTGCAAAGGCTTGGACCGAGAGTGTCTCTCTCGATCACGAGCCGAATAACTGCTGGCGAATTCCGTGAAGTCAGCCACGGTTAACGGTCGGCCGATCATGTAGCCCTGGATTTCATCACAACCATGGCGAGCCAGCAAGGCCGCTTGCGCCTCTGTCTCGACACCTTCCGCGATGGTCTTTAGCGATAGCGAATGGGCCAAGGAGATGATGGCATTGGCGATGACGCGGCCGTCCTCATCTTGATCCAGGTCCTTGACGAAAGCACGGTCGATCTTGACCGTATTGATGGGGAACCGCTTCAGATAAGCCAGGGACGAATAGCCGGTCCCGAAATCGTCGATGGACAGCGTCACGCCAAGCTTGGCCAGGGCACGCAGCATTTTCAGTGTGCCTTCGCCATCGGCCATCAACATGCTCTCGGTCAGTTCCAGGTCGATATCGGTCGCATTGACACCCGCATCAGCGATTGCCTCGGCGACGATATCGGGGAGGTTCGTCTCGTGGAATTGCCGCCCCGAGACATTGATTCCAACCCGAAGCCCCTGAATCCCCATAACGTTCCAGGCGCGCAATTGCTGACAGGCGGTCTGGAGCACCCAAGTTCCCATGGGCACGATCAAACCGCTTTCCTCGGCAACCGGAATGAATTTGTCGGGACTGATGATGCCCAATTCAGGATGCCGCCAGCGGATCAAAGCCTCGGCCCCCACCAGGGCATAGGTCTTCAGATTAACCTGAGGCTGGTAGAACAGCTCGAACTGCCCGGCCTTCAAGGCGTCCTTGATGGAGCGCTCCAGTGTCATGCGTTCGGTCACCGCATAGGACATGGCCGCATCGAAAAAGCCCAGTCGCTCGTCGGTGCGCCGCTTGACCGAATGCAGCGCCATTTCAGCATTGCGCAGCAGGTCCAGCGCGTCTTCGCCGTCGCGGGGATAAACCGACACTCCCATATCCACCGGAATCACCAGCTCCGACCCATGGACCATATGGGGCTTGCTGAGAACCTCGCGGATAAGGGCCACTGCGGCCGAAACCGCTTCTAGATCCTTCAAATGCGGCAAAACCACAGCGAACTCGTCGCCCGCCAGCCGAGCGGCGGTGCCGCCACCCACATCTTGGGCCAGTCGCCGCCCGGTCTCGCGCAGCAAGATATTGCCCACATCATGGCCCAGGGAGTCGTTAATGGTGGTGAAGCCGTCCAAATCCACCGTGACCACCGCCACATGCAAGGATGCGGCCCGCGCCATGCCCACCGCCAAACCCAATTTCTCGGTCAGTTGCGCCCGATTGGGCAGATCGGTCAGGGAATCGTGATTGGCCAGATAATCAACCCGCTGGGCCAATTGTTTATTCTCGGTCAGATCGCGGATGGTGCCGGTAAACAGGCGCCGCTTATCCATACGCAGTTCCGAAATAGACAGATGAACAGGGAAAATGCTCCCGTCCTTGCGCCGGCCTAAGACTTCGCGGCCCACATTGATAATGCCCCCGATGCCCGTCTCCAAATATTTACGGATATAGCCGTCATGACGGCCCGCATCGGGTTCGGGCATCAGCACCGAGATATTGCCCCCCACCAGTTCCGACAGCGCATACTCGAAGATCCGCTCCACCGATAGATTGGCATTCAAAACGGTGCCATCCTCGTCGATGGTGATGATGCCATCTTGAACCGTGTCCATGATGGCGCGGATACGGTGTTCGCGGGCAGCAACCGCCCGCATGGCCGCCGTCACCTCGGTCGTATCGCGGCCAACCAGCAAGCTGGCATTTTGGCCTTCCCGGCGCAACGGCACCGCCGAAAGCTCCACATCGCGCAACCGCCCGGCAAAGGTCACGACCTTGACCGGAAGCGGATGACCTTCTTCGTAGAGCGCGGCCAGACCATTGTCAAAAATGGATCGGTAATCGGGATGGATGAAATCGGTGAAGGGCTTTCCTTCGCATGACGACGCCGAGGGAGCCCGCAACATACCGAGACCGGCGGCATTGATGCGCTCGACCACGCCATCGACGCAGACGCAGATCAGATCGGGCGACAATTCCACCAGATCGCGATAAGATACCTCGTCCCTCAGCAGCGCCGTTTCCAGCATGGAGACGTCGGTAATGCGGTCGATCAGCTTCAGAATCTGGCTGCCGGAATTCAAGATGGATTCGGCGTAATCACGATAGCCAACCGGAAATAACGGCCCCAGCATCTCGCTGGAAATCATCTCGGAAAAGCCGATGACGTCATTCAGCGGCGTGCGGATATCACGGCTCATCCGCCCCATGAATTCGGTCTTCGCCCGATTGGCGATATCGGCCTCTTCTTTCGCCTCGGCCAGCTTGGCGGCTTGCGCCCGCGCCGAGGTGATATCGCGGGAGAACATGGCGCAGCGGTGTTCTTTCGATGTACCCCCCGCCACTGCCAGCAGCCGATTAGCGAACCAGTGCAGCCCGTCGGTATCCTCGAATTCCACCGTGCGGCCCGTTTGCAGCGCCTCTTCCAGATAGGCGCGGCGATGAGTGGCCAGACCAGCGGGAAGGAAATTGAAAATACTCTGCCCGATCAACTCATCTTGGGGCAGATTGAAATATTGTTCAGCCTCGGCATTCAGCGTGACGATGCCGCCGTCGGAATCCAACAACAACGCCATGTCATGGCTGGCATCCAACAAGGCCTGGGCCGTGCGATGGGAGATTTCCAGCGCAATCTGGCCATTCTGACGCTCGATGGCATGACGAATGACCCGAGGCAACATGGTCATTCCCGCATCGGATTTGACCACGTAATCCTGAGCCCCGGCACGAATGGCTTCGTGGGCGACCCGCTCGTCATCCAGGCTGGTCAGCACCACCAGGGCCATATCGGGAGCCCAGGACTTCAGGGTCAGTACTGATTCGATCCCCGAAGCATCGGGCAAACCCAGATCGGATAAAACGCAATCAAAGTCCAAGAACGGCACCAGCTTGGCCGCTTCGGCCAACGAGGAACAGCCCCGGGTCGTCCACCTTGGAGCCGCTTCAGACAATTCAATCTCGATCAACCGCTGGTCACCAGGGTTGTCCTCGATTATCAACAGGCGGATTGAATCTGTCTCTAAGGTCATTGCCTTAAGACCATGCAACATCCCGACACTATTGTAAATGCTCGCAGGGCTTATTCAGCGTCCCGCTCGAGCACTGCGGCAAAAAATCCATCGGTGCCGTGACCAAGTGGTGACAGCCGGAGATACGGCCCCGGAACCGGGCACTCGGATGCGATAACCTGCCCCCAGATTTCCGGCACCGGCATCACCTTATAATCGGGATGACGGGTGAGGAACGCCTCGACCTGAAGCTCGTTCTCCTCGGCCAGAAGCGAACAAGTGGCATAGATTAACCGCCCACCCGGCTTGGTCAGCCGCGCCGCGCTGTCCAAGATATCCCTCTGCCGAACCACCAGTTCCAACAGATCTATTTCGCCCAATTGCCATTTGGCGTCAGGATTGCGCCGCCACGTTCCGGTCCCGGTACAAGGAGCATCCACCAAAACCCGGTCGAAGCTTTTACCCGCACGCTTGATCCACTTGTCGGACTCGCCGCCGATGACCCGCTTGGTGACATTGTGGACACCCGCGCGGCGCAGCCGTTCCCCGGCGCGATCCACCCGCCACTCCGCCACATCGCAAGCGACCAAACGTCCTTTATTCTCCATGGCGGCGGCCAGACACAGAGTCTTGCCACCGGCTCCGGCACAGTAATCCACCACCACCATGCCCGGCCGGGCATCGGTCAGCAGCGCCACCAGCTGCGAGCCTTCATCTTGAACCTCGACCAACCCATCACGCCAAGCCTGGACCTGGACCAGCGGCACCCGGCGCGCCAGCCGCAAACCCAACGGAGAATGCACGGTCGGGATGGATTTGATGTCTTCCTTGGCCAAGGCGCGGGCGGCCATATCGCGGGTGCCTTTCAAGGCATTGACGCGCAGGTCCAGCGGCGCTTCGTCGCGCATGGCTCCCATCTCGTCCATCAGCTTATCGCCGAATAAAGCCGTCAGACGCGGCGTCAGCCATTCGGGATATTCGCCGCGCACATGGGGCGGCATATCGCGATGGAACATGGATTTCTGCTCGGCCAGCATTTCCATGACCCGAGTCTCGTGCGGTTCGGGCCGATAGGGCGAGTGCTGCCCTTTGAACAGGTCCGGCTCCGGCACGATCCCCTCGAACGCCATATCGGCGAAAACACGGGCACGCGCCCCCCACTGGGCGGTCAGGTTATCCCGGTCGGGGTGGTCCATGAATGTCAGCCACCAATCCAGCCGCGACTTGCACCGCAGCACCCGCCACACCACCTCGGCCACGGCGCGACGATCCTTCGCTCCGATATAGCGTCGGCCGCGAAAATAAGATGCAGCGGACGAATCCGCAGGCTTGGCCGACTTATCGATCTCGGCCAGCAATTCGATGGCGGCCTGAAGGCGGGCGGCCGGTGTCATGGGCGGACTTTCATGATGATGGCCCCCTCCCACAGCCGGGAGAGGGATGCCGACTAATCGGTCTTGTAGTTAGGGGCTTCCTTGGTGATGGCCACGTCGTGGACGTGGCTTTCCCGCAAACCGGCAGAGGTGATGCGGCGGAAGGTGCAGCGAGTCTGCATATCAGCAATGGTGCCGTTCCCAGTATAGCCCATCCCGGCCCGAAGTCCGCCGATCAGCTGATGAATAACGGTGGTGACCGGCCCCTTATAGGGAACCCGGCCCTCGACCCCTTCGGGGACCAGTTTCAGCTTATCATTGACCTCGGCTTGGAAGTAACGATCGGCCGAGCCGCGCGCCATGGCTCCGATGGAGCCCATGCCGCGATAAGACTTATAAGAGCGACCCTGGAACAAGAACACCTCGCCGGGGCTTTCCTCGGTCCCGGCGAACAGCGATCCGATCATCACGCAATCGGCACCGGCCGCGATGGCCTTGGCGATATCGCCGGAATACTTAATGCCGCCATCGGCGATGACCATCACGTCATGCTTGTGAGCCACTTCGGCCACTTCCATGACGGCGGATAACTGCGGCACACCCACGCCAGCGACCATGCGGGTGGTGCAGATGGTGCCCGGACCGATCCCGACCTTGACGGCATCGGCGCCAGCGTCAATCAACGCCTTGGCCGCGTCGGCGGTGGCGATATTGCCGCCGACGATCTGAACCAGCGGCGCGGCGCGCTTGATATCTTGGATGGCGGTCAGTACGCCACGGGAATGACCGTGCGCGGTATCAACAACGATGACGTCCACTTCGGCTTCGATCAGCGCCATGGCACGGGCGAAACCGTCAGGGCCGACGCTGGTGGCGGCGGCAACGCGCAGACGGCCCTTCTCGTCCTTGGCGGCGGTGGGATGGGCCTGGGCCTTCTCGATATCCTTAACCGTCACCAGCCCGATACAGCGGTAATCGCTATCCACCACCAGCAGCTTCTCGATCCGGTGCTGATGCAGCAGACGCTTGGCCTCATCCTTCTCGACGCCTTCGCGCACGGTGACCAGTTTTTCCTTGGTCATCAGCTCGTAGACCGGCTGAAGCGGATTGGAAGCGAAGCGGACATCCCGGTTGGTGAGCATGCCCACCAGCTTGCCCGAGCCGCGCTCCACCACCGGAATACCGGAAATTTTATAATCAGCCATCAGCGCCAACGCATCGGCCAGGGGCTGTTCGGGGTGAATGGTCAACGGATTGACCACCATGCCGGATTCGAATTTCTTGACCTTGCGGACCTCGGCGGCCTGAGCCTCGATATCGAGATTTTTATGGATGACGCCGATGCCGCCATCTTGGGCCAAGGCAATGGCCAGACGGCTTTCGGTCACGGTGTCCATGGCCGCCGACAGCATGGGGATGCCGAGTTCGATTGTTTTGGTCAGGCGTGTCCGCGTGTCTGCCTGAGCGGGCAGAACATCGGATTCCGCCGGGACCAGCAGAACGTCGTCGAACGTAAGGGCTTCCTTGATGACCATGCCGCCTCCGGATTCCGGTTAGTGGCGCGCCATCATACACATTCGCGGCCTCGTCTCAAGGCCCGCCTGAATAGGGTTATTCGTCATCCCCTCGAAACCCCATGGCCACCACATAGGTCTCGGCCGAACCTTGGCGGCTGGCGGGGGGCTTGGCGTGACGAACCGAGGTGAAGTTCTTCTTCAACGTCTCGAGCAGAGTCTTCTCGGTCCCACCTTGAAACACCTTGGCGACAAAGGTTCCGCCGGGAGTCAGCACTTCCAGTGCGAAGTGGAGCGCCACCTCCACCAGACCGATAATACGCAGATGATCGGTGGAGGAATGTCCGGTGGTCGGGGCAGCCATGTCCGAAAGCACCACATCAGCGGGGCCGCCCAGGGCCTCTTTCAGCCGCTCGGGAGCATCATCGGCCAGGAAGTCCCCCTGAAGGGTAATGGCGCCAGAGACAGCATCCCATTCAAGGATATCCATGCCGACCACGATGCTGCCCTTCTTGCCGCCGACCTTTTGCACCGCCACCTGGGTCCAACCACCGGGAGCGGCCCCAAGATCAACGATGCGCAGACCGGGCTTCAAGATATTAAAGCGTTCGTCCAACTGGATCAGTTTGAACGCCGCGCGGGAACGGTAGCCTTGACGCTTGGCTTCGTGGACATAGGGATCGTTGAGTTGACGTTGCAGCCATATGGTGGAAGACAGTTTGCGGCGCTTGGCGGTCTTGACCTTGACCGTCAACTCGCGCGACGTACCGGGAACCGAGCCGGTGGCGCGACTGCTCTTGACCCCCGCCGCCTTGGTTACGGCCGTCTTTTTGACAAGCGGCTTTGCGACGGAGTTCTTGGTTGTCGGCGACTTTGGCACGACAGGATTAGCCATGGCCGCCTTGGGCTTCTCCGGCTTCACCCCACCCGGCTTGGATGCGCCTGGTTTGGCGATTCGCGCCTTGTATGCCTCGGGCTTTTTGCAGCTCTTCTTACCGGTGCTCATTGGGTCCGCCTTGCTCCGCCCGATGGGGCGTCTTCGCGCATCATTGCCAGCAGCACGCCTTCGCGAACACCGCGATCAGCGACCCGCAGCTTGCCCAGCGGCCACAGCCGACAGACCGCTTCAAGTATGGCACAGCCCGCCAGAACCAGATCCGCCCGTTCAGGCCCGATACAAGGATGAGCCGATCGTTCCTCATGGCTCATACCCGCCAGTCGGCGAGTAACGGCTGCAATCTCGGGAAAACCAAGCACCAGACCATCAACCTGGGACCGGTCGTAGCGATCCAATCCCAGATGCAGCGCCCCCAGCGTGGTGACGGTGCCCGATGTCCCCAGCATCTGAACCATATTCCCCGTCATCATCGAGGCAATAGTATGCAGACTCTCAAATGGACGGAAGGCCCGACTGATCTGATCCACCACCTTGGCATAACCCGCATTGGAGCCCAATTCAGAGGCCCATTGCTCGGCCAGGGTGACCACGCCGGTGGGTATGGACTGCACCCCCATGACGGTCTGCCCGGCAGGAGAGTTGCGCACCCAGACCAGTTCGGTGGACCCGCCGCCGATATCGAAGACCAGCGCCCAGGGCACCAAGGGGTCCAGCAAAGAGGCACAACCGGCCAAAGCCAGCCCCGCCTCCTCCGATGACGAGATGATGTCGGGAGCAAGCCCGGTCCGTTCGGTAATGCGGGCGGTGAATTCGGCCCCGTTGGTGGCGCGGCGGCAGGCCTCGGTGGCCACCAGCCGGGCACGGCCGACCTGATTGCGTTCCATCTTCGCCACGCAGATTTCCAGCGCGTCCAAGGTTCGCGCCATGGCCACTTCCGACAGCTTGCCCGACGCGCCCAATCCTTCGCCAAGCCGGGTCACCCGCGAGAAGGCGTCCACCACCTTGAACCCCCGAGGAGTCGGGCGCGCAACCAGCATGCGGCAATTGTTGGTGCCAAGGTCGAGTGCGGCGTAAAGCGGAGAGTTCTGCATGAGGCCTTAAGGATAAACGGTGTGGCGAAACCGCCAAAGGCGCGGATGTTACTCTGGATTGGCCCATGGAGGGAAGCGCGCTGTCCCGCCTGTCGGCCAGGATGCATTTCTCTGATCTTTGACCATTGATCGCGCCAAATCACTGTGTTAGAAGGTGCGCCTCTTATGGCAGGTCTCCCCAGCGGAACCTCCCATTCCACCAGCGATCCTGGTGGGGGATCGTCTAACGGTAGGACAGCGGACTCTGACTCCGCCAGTCTAGGTTCGAATCCTAGTCCCCCAACCATCTCCACTCAGCAAAATCAGTGCATTAGCAAAGCCCTTCGAGCATCGAAAAATGCTCATTCTCTAGGGTTTCTGCGGCTGACCGCCACAAGATCGGGCGGAACTGGCCGCATACACAACGGCAGTCCACCGCGCCGGTCCACCGCGAAGGAGGCGGCGGAGGCATGGGACAGCCGTCCACTACCAGATAGATGCTGTCTTCACCTATACCGGACGGCACCTTGCAGCGAGCGTAGTAGGATGATCGACCAAGCTCGACATCCATCTCACCTTTCCCGCCCTGGTCTTTGATTGTTTCGTCAAAATACACTGTTGTGGCCATTATTCCCTCATTCGTTCTGGGGTAGTTTTCCTGAGAAAAACTTCCGCACGCGGGCAATCTGATCAGCCTCATCTCTCGGCCAGCCAACTGCTGTACGCAGATATTCCCGTGCGTGATCCTCGGCATCGGAAACTGTCAGGCCATGGGCCTTCGCCATCCTCAGATATTCC
>JAYTWE010000212.1:0-2829 GCA_043744055.1 Magnetospirillum sp. | reverse complement strand
CACCCAGTCCCAGAACTCGAACATATTGGCGGTATCGATCCCGAACTCCGCCACCGCCTTGGCATTGGTGGACAACGCCACGAAGTGCTTTGGAATTGCATCAACCCCCAACTTGCCCACCAGCCAGTCACGGCAGGTCTTGGCATTGGAGATGGTTTCCTGAGTGGTGAACGTCTTCGACGCCACGATGAACAGCGTGGTCTCGGGATCGCAGAGCTTCAGCACTTCGGCGGCATGGCTGCCGTCCACATTGGAGATGAACCGCACCGCCAGATCGGGCCGTTGATAGGGTCTCAACGCCTCGGTCACCATCACCGGCCCCAAATCGGAACCGCCGATGCCGATATTGACCACCGTAGCCATGGGCTTGCCGGTGGCGCCTTGCCATTGGCCCGAACGGACCCGCGCGGAGAACTCCTTCATCTTGGCCAGAACAGCCCTGATCTGCGGCATCACATCCGCGCCATCCACCAGCATGGGCCGGGCGGAACGGTTGCGGAGCGCCACATGCAAGACGGAGCGATGCTCGGTGGCGTTGATCTTGGCTCCGGCGAACATGGCATCGCGAGCCTCGGCCACACCGGCTTGGAAGGCCAAGGCCTCCAACAGCCCCATAGTGTCGCCATCCACCCGGTTCTTGGAATAATCCAGCAGCAGATCATCCAGCCGCAGGGAAAACGAGCGGAAGCGGTCGGGGTCAGCGGCGAACATCTCGCGCATGGGCCGCGAACCGCTCTGGCGTGCACGCGCTTCCAGGGCGGCCCAAGCGGGAAGCCGGGTGGGATGTGTCATGGATTCTGCCCCCAGGTGGAACGCGTCATCAGGAACAGAGTCTAGACCGTTTCGCGTTCAGACGCGAACGGTCTAGCTTTGCCTGAGGCGGAAAAAGCTCCGCTTTTTCTGGGCTCAAGCGCCGCTCGGGCTGGCGAGCGTGATTCAATGTGATTGAAACACGCTCGAGACCCGGCTCAGGCCGCTGACAATCTCTTCGCCGCCTGTCCCGACGCAGGAAAGGTCTCGAATGGCGCCAAATTCTCCACGAATTGCCGGGTCGAAGCCGCCCACGAAAAGTCCAGCGCATAGGCCCGGCAAGCATCCCGGTCCAGATCCAACGCAGCCAGGGCCGCCTTTTGCAGGTCCACGTCCAGCACCCCCACCGGATGAGCGCCGATCACATCATTGGGGCCGGGCACCGGATAGGCCGCCACCGGCAGGCCCGAGGCCAGGGCTTCCAACAGCACCAGCCCGAATGTGTCGGTGCGGCTGGGAAAAACAAAGACATCGCCCGCCGCATAGTGATTGGCCAGATCCTCGCCAAAGCGGGCTCCGGCGAAATGGACCTCCGGGTGGCGGCGCTTCATCTCTTCCAATTGAGGGCCGTCGCCCACCACCGCCTTGGTTCCCGGCAGGTCAAGCGCCAGGAACGCCTTGATATTCTTCTCCACCGCCACCCGGCCCACATACAAGAAGATGGGGCGCGGCAAGCCCGCAAAAGGGCCAGTCTCGCCCTTGGCCTCGACCCTCGGGCGGAACATCTCGGTATCGACGCCGCGCGACCAGCGGCTGATATTGGCAAAGCCACGCCGAAGCAGCTCGGTCTCGATCCCTTGAGTCGCCACCATGACCGAGGATGAAGCGCCGTGAAAGCGGCGCATCACCGCATAGGACAGACTCAACGGCAACCGGAAGCGGGCCTGGATATATTCAGGAAAGCGGGTGTGATACGCAGTGGTGAACGGAATCTTGCGCCTTATGCAATAGCGCCGCGCCGCCCAGCCCAGTGGGCCTTCAGTGGCGATGTGAATGGCGCAAGGTTGGGCGGCCTCGATCATCTTCGCCACTTTCGGCCCCGGCCGCAGGGCCAGCCGGATTTCGGGATAAGTGGGGCATGCGATGGAACGAAAACAATCGGGCGTCACCATCACCACGTCATGCCCCGAACATTCCAACTCGGTTTTTAACGTGTCAAGGGTTCGAACCACACCATTGACCTGAGGCTTCCAAGCATCGGAGACGACGAGAATGCGCATTCCTGCTCCTTATATTCAGGCGCCCTCAAGCGCCGGGCGGGTTTCGAAGAAACCCTAGGCTTCCGCGCCATGGGGCGCGCGACCGCAGTCGCGGCCGTTTATTCAGGCACCCTCAAATGCCGGGCGGGAGGCTCCGCCGACCGTCGAGACCTCGGAATGCCCCAGCCAGTGGATGATTTCCAGCTTGCCGTCGAAATCCTCCACCAGGGCGGTGCAGCTCTCGACCCAATCGCCGTCATTACAATAAAGAATGCCATCGACATCACGCATCTCTGCATGATGGATATGGCCGCAGACCACGCCGTCGGCACCATTGCGACGCGCCTCGGCTGCCATTTCCTCTTCGAATTTAGTGATGTACTGAACCGCGTTCTTAACCTTGTTCTTCAAATAGGCAGACAGCGACCAGTATGGAAAACCCATCCGCCGTCGGATCAGGTTGAGCCAGTGATTCAAAGAGAGCGCCAGGGTATAGGCCCCGTCACCCAGATGGGCCAGCCACTTGGCGTGCTTGACCACGCCGTCAAAGGCGTCACCATGCAGGATCAGCAGTTTCTTACCGTCGGCGGTTTCATGAATGAACGTGGTCTCGACCCGGATATCACCGAACAACAGGCCATGATAGTCGCGGGCGAATTCATCGTGATTGCCGGGAATAAAGAAAACGCTGGTGCCCTTACGGGCCTTGCGCAGGACTTTTTGGACCACATCATTATGGCCCTGAGGCCAATACCACGACCGGCGTAACCGCCAGCCGTCGATGATATCGCCAACCAGATAGAGGATGTCGGATTCCGTA
>JAYTWE010000211.1:0-2119 GCA_043744055.1 Magnetospirillum sp. | reverse complement strand
CGACGAGCGATCTCGGTCACGGGCATTAAGGTGAAGCCGGACATCTCGCCATCGGTATTGACTGGGGTGAAGTCCTCTGGGACTTCCAGGTCATAGCAGAACATAACATCGGGTTTCAGACCCCAATCGTCTTCCATGCAATAGGCGATGGCCCCCACCGGGCGGGCCATGGTGGCGATGGCTTCGGGCAGGCCAGCCTCTTCCGAGGCTTCTTTCAGCAAATTCTGGTGCAAAGACAACCCCATGGGCTGTCCCCCGGCGACCATATTGTCCAGCTTGCCCGGTGCCACTGACTTATCTAATGCTCGTCGGCCGATCCACAGATGCAGCCCATCGGGGCGTCGCACGATTCCGTTGACGTGAACGCCGAAGGCACGGATGCCGAACAGGCTGACCACACCGCGATCAACGCTCATGACGGGCTGGTCGTTGAAGCGATGAACAACGCGGTAGCGTTCGCCGCGCAAGGCTGGGGTTCCCCAATGGCGGTGAAGCTCGGCGGCCACTTCGTCCAGGGCCTGACTGCGGGCGCCAGGGGTGGCCAGGGCTGGATGCAAGGTCACAGCGGTTCGCGAGACTCGGAATGCCTCGGGAAAGGCCGCCAGACGATGGGCCACGTCATGCCTGATCCACCCCACCCGCACCGAGTCCACCAGGAATGGCAGGAACTTGGACAGGTCGCAGCGGTTGCAGGCGATGATGTGGTCGAGGAAGGCCATGACTGTCTCTATTTTGCCGGTCCGCCAAGGTCGGCTGGTTAGCCATGCAAGTCAAGCGATCCGACCCCCTGTTCCCGCATTGCAAAACGAGGTAAAAGGGAGGAATGAGGACCCTGTATCATCACCCGCTCTGCCCGTTTTCGCGTCTTGTGCGAATCGTGTTGGCTGAAAAGAAGCTGGACTTCGAGTCCCAGATTGAAAAATTCTGGGAGCGTCGGGCCGACTTCACCGCGCTTAACCCTTCCGGCGAGGTTCCGGTTCTGGTGGAAGAGGGCGGCAGCATTCTGGCCGATTCCATCGCTATCGCTGAATATCTCGACGAGGTCCACCGCGAACCGCCGCTGTTGCCCGCCGAGCCGTTGTCACGTGCCGAGGTTCGGCGGCTGGTGGTCTGGTTCGGGGTGAAGTTTCATGCCGACGTCACCAATAGCTTGTTGGGCGAAAAGGTCTTCAAGCGCTTATCGGCGCAGCATGGCGAGCCTGATTCCCGGAAGATCCGGGCCGGTTTCGCCAATATTCATGAACACCTGACCTATGTGGGCTGGCTGACCGAACGCCGCACCTGGCTGGCGGGAAATGTCTTCACCCTGGCCGATGTCGCTGCCGCTGCTCAGATCTCCACCATCGACTATCTGGGGGATGTTCCCTGGGATGCCCATGCCGGAGCCAAGGACTGGTATGCCCGCGTCAAGTCACGCCCCAGCTTCCGCACCATTCTGGCCGATCACCTGCCCGGCGTGCCTCCGCCCCGGCACTATGCCGACCTGGATTTCTAGAGCGTGTTGACATTCAGATTATGGCGGCCTTTTTCTCCTCCCCTCGGCTTGTCGGGGGGAGGTCGGGAGAGGGGCCTTCGCCGCATTATCGGACGATAGAGTTTCCCATACCCCCTCCCCAACCCTCCCCCGGCAAGCCGAGGGAGGGAGAAGCGCTGAATGTCAACGCGCCCTAGTGTCCCGATTCCGAAGTTCGCATCAGTCTCGCTCCTGATCGGCCAGCGTTCTTGTGCAGAAGCGCTGGATCGAGGCGAGAATATCGTCGGCTGATTTGGTCCAGCGAAATGGCTTTGGGTCGGCGTTGTTGGTGTCGATGAAGGCGCGGATGGCGGTTTCCAGTTCCGCGGTGGAACGGTGGATGCCGCGACGGAGTTGGCGATCGGTGAGAAGGGCGAAGAACCGCTCGACCTGATTGATCCACGACGATGAAGTCGGGGTGAAGTGGGCATGCCATCGCGGACGCTTTGCGAACCAGTCCCGGATGAGCTTGGTCTTGTGGGTTGAGGCGTTATCCATGACGACATGGATATCGAGGTCGACAGGAACGCTGGTTTCGATCAGGTCGAGGAACGTCCTGAATTCCACCGCCCGGTGTCGTTGGAAGCAGCGGCCGATGACTTTGCC
>JAYTWE010000210.1:0-2004 GCA_043744055.1 Magnetospirillum sp. | reverse complement strand
CATATCTTGATTGCGTTGATAATTGACCTGATGGCGGAAGGCGCGAACGGCGCGGCCAGGCGTGTCATAGGTGGGAAGACCGGCTTCGGCGAATAGTTTGCGGGCGGGGGCCACCGCTTCTTCTCCCACCCAGGAGGTCAGCACCGCTCCGCCGAACCGGCGTTGAGTGTCGATCACCGATTGGGCGGCTTCCACCGGGTCGGACATGGCGTTGGGGGCGTGCACCACCAAGATGGCGTCCACTTCTTCCGCTTCGATCAGCACCCGCAGGGTCTCGGCATAGCGCTTGCCGTCGGCATCCACCCCCAGATCCACCGGATCATCGGCGACCCAGCCGCGCGGCATCAGCGCCGTCAGTTTGCGCAGGGTTTCATCGGAGAGTCGGGCGACCTGCCCGCCGCCGGGATCTCCCATCTCGGCCTTGGCCATCATGGCGGTGCCGCCGCCATTGGATAGGATGGCCAGACGATTGCCTTTCATGGGCTTGGCCCTGGCCAGGGTCTCCACCGCGCCGAACAATTCGTTGATGTCGTTCACCCGCAACGCGCCAGCCCGGCGGATGGCGGCGTTGAAAGCGTCTTCCGGCCGTGCCAACGCTTCGGATAGAAATCCGCCCAGATGGATGTCATCGGCGGCTTCTCCGGCCCGGACCAGCAGAACCGGCTTGTTGCGGGCGGCGGCACGGGCGGCGGCCATGAAGTTGCGGCGGGCGCCGATGGCTTCGATATAGAGCAAAATGGCCCGCGTCTGGTCGTCATTGGCGAGATAATCCATGACATCGGCGAAATCGATATCGTCGCTTTCGCCCAGACTGACGAAGTTGGAAAATCCGATGCCGCGCGGTCGTGCCCAGTCCAGCACGGCGCTGCATAGCGCCCCGGACTGGGAGACCAGAGCCACTTTGCCCGGCAAGGCGGAAATATGAGAGAAGCTGGCGTCCAGGCCGATGCGCGGCACCAAGACGCCAAGGCTTCCCCGGCCCAGCAGCCGGACCTGATACCGGGCGGCGGCGGCCAGCATGGCATCCTTGTCAACATCGGCGGCGATGACCACGGCGGCGCGGGTGCCGATCCGGCCCAGCGCGTCGATCATGGCGGGAACCATGGCCCCCGGCGTGCACAGAACCGCCAGATCGGGCGGCAGCGGCAAAGCCTCCACATTGGGATAGGCCAGGACTCCGGCCACCGCCCGATGCTTGGGATGGACTGGCATGATGGGGCCTTTGAAGCCACCGGCCAGCAGGTTGCGCATGACCACGGCTCCGGCGGAACGGGGCCGGTCCGAGGCTCCGATCACCGCCACCGAGGTGGGCTCGAACAAGTATGAAAGATTGCGAATGCTCATGACCATTCCGGTCTGGCCTTCACCGGGAAAAATTGCAAGGGGGAAGTGCGGGCCGCAGGGCTTTATGTTGCCTTCGCCATGGTCTATGGTTCGGGCCTCATTCTTTCGGAAAGCGGTGGTCTCATGCGGTGCAAGGCTTTAGTCCTTTTGGCGTCCCTCCTGGTCTCGGCGGTTCCCGCCTTGGCGGCGGACGAAGCCCAACCTTCCGTCTTGGTCCAGCCGCTCCCCGGTGCGGCAGTTCCGGCCCCGGATGAGGAGACCCCCGGTTTCCAGGCGGTGCGCCCCGTCGCCGCGCCGGAAGCCATTCCCGCTCCGGTGGTTCTTGCTCCTGCTCCCGCCCCCACTCCCGCTCCCGCCACACCTGTTCCGCCGCCGGCTCCCGAGGTTATTGCTCCTCCGCCCCCTCCTCCGCCTCCCGCACCTGTTGCCACGTCTGCCATGGACGGGATGGCCATGCCCGCGGGTTGGATTGCCGCCTTGATGCTGGCCCTGGGGGCCGCCATTGCCGGTTGGACTGGTGTTCTTGTGTCCAAGTCACTGTATCAGCGGGACGAGGATCGCCGTCTGGCGGCGGTCAAGGCAACCCTGGCGGTTGAACTGGAGGCGCGGCGACAGGCGTTCGAGGCGGTGCCGGTTCCTCCCAATGCCGAAGCCGGGGTG
>JAYTWE010000209.1:0-2104 GCA_043744055.1 Magnetospirillum sp. | reverse complement strand
GGAGAGTCCGGGTTGTCGGGTCTCTCCCTTGGTCCCTTATGCTTGGATCGTTGGGCCAGAGCGGCCCTGACCGTCTCGGTGGCGGCGGGGCCAAGGCCGAGAAGCGACAGCAGCAGACGGCTGGGCTCGGGGGTCTTCGCCCTTGCCAAGGCGCGGGTTTCGGCAGCGAAGCGTTCTAGAATATCGACGCGGACAGCGATTCCGCCCATCACCCGATATCCCACCGCCTCGTAGAAACCAGCAGGGAGAGAGGCGTCGGCAGGCACTGCCGGCTTGGCTCCTGGAACAGTGGGTGGTGGGCAGCCGCGATGGATGCTCCACAGCAAAGCACGCAGAGCTTGGATATGCGGCTTCAGCAGGGCGGGCAGAAAGGCGCTTTCGGTGCCGAAGCGAATGCCAAGCCGGGTCAGGGCGACGCGGTCAGCGGCGGTCAAGGCATCCAGCTGGGATTTAGCGCCCGTGAAGGGAAGTGAACCGAGACCTTCCACCAGCTGATGGGCCAGTCCTCGTGCTGGGCCGTTTAATGATGCCTCTCCCAGTTGGCTCAAGGCCCCCAGATCCTGCAAGATCATCGACGCCATCACGTCATTCAGGCGGCGACGTAGCCTCTCGCGGGCGGGGCTCTCCAACAGATCGGTTTCGGGTGGGATCACTTGGGGGTGCAGGGTATCGGCTCCTGGGGCCAGTCGGGCCACCATCTCGCCGCGCCACAGCAGGCCTTCGACGGCCAAGGTGAAGACTTCAACTCCATCGTCCACCAGTTGGTCCAGGCGTCGTGCGATCTCCGCCTTCAAGGCCCGCATGGCGGCGGCTTGCATGGTCTTGGCGGCGCCCGAAGTCTCGGCCCGATCCGCCACGAAGACAAAGCCCTCCAGCTTTCCCACCGGATGGCCTTCCACCAAGACATCGCCGCCGGGAGCAAGGCTAGCCGCCATCTCTGACCCATCGCGCAATCGCCGCGCCAAGATGGCGGTGCGTTTATCCACGAAACGATTGGTCAGCCGGTCATGCAAGGCGTCGGAAAGACGGTCCTCGATGGCCCGTGTCAGCTCTTGCCAATGGCTGGGATCAGCCACCCAATCGGTGCGATGAGCCACATAGGTCCAGGTGCGGATATTGGCGATGCGCTGCACGATGGTATCGAGTTCCCCGTCCACCCGGTCGATGCGGCTGATGTTTTCCGCCAGCCAGTCGGTGGGAAGCCGCCCGCCGGGTGTGGTCAAATGACGGAAGATATGGCCGAGAAGGCGGGTATGGGATTCATCCATGATCTTGCGGAAGTCGGGGATCTGGCAGACTTCCCATAACAGCCTCACCCGGTCGGGATGAGACGCCAGCCGCAAGATATCGGATTCCTCGGCCAACTTGGAAAGGGCCAGCTGGTCATCGGCGTCGCGGGCTCGGATCAGCCCGGCATGGGGTGGCGGTTTGTCCAGGCTGGACAGCAGGGCGGCAACCGAGGTGAAGCGCAGATTGGAATTGCGCCATGACAGCATCTTCAGCGGTGTGAAACGGTGGGTCTCGATGGCTTCGACCATGTCGGGGGCGATGGTTCCGGCATCGGCGGTGGTGCCGAAACTGCCGTCATTCATGTGGCGTCCGGCGCGGCCGGCGATCTGGGCCAGCTCCGCCGGTTCCAGCGGTCGGGGGGCACGACCGTCGAACTTCCGCAAAGCGGCGAAGGCCACATGGTCCACGTCCATGTTGAGTCCCATGCCGATGGCGTCGGTGGCGACGATGTAATCCACCTCTCCGGCCTGATACATGCTCACCTGGGCATTGCGGGTGCGGGGGCTGAGGGCACCCAGCACCACCGCCGCGCCGCCGCGTGACCGGCGCACGGATTCCGCCATGGAATAGACTTCAGCCGCCGAGAACGCCACCAGCACCGTGCGGGGCGGTAATCGGTTGAGTTTCTTCGGCCCCACATGGGTCAGGCTGGAAAAACGCGGCCGCGTGATGAACTCCACTCCGGGAACCAGCTTGCGCAGCAGCGGCTTGATGGTTTCAGCACCCAGGAAGACGGTCTCTTGCTCTCCCCTGGCATGCAGCAAGCGGTCGGTGAAGATATGGCCGCGCTCAGGGTCGGCGCACAGCTGGATCT
>JAYTWE010000208.1:0-5085 GCA_043744055.1 Magnetospirillum sp. | reverse complement strand
GCCGAGGTTGTTCCCGCCCGCGCCACCGCCGAGCAATTCAGACTGTTTACCCGTTACCAGGAATCCCGCCATTCCGGCGGCGATATGGCGCTGATGGGTTTTTACGACTACCGGTCTATGGTGGAAGACAGTCCGGTGGATACGTTCCTCGTCGAGTTTCGCCAGTCGGACGGAACCCTGACCGCCGCCTGTCTGGCGGATCGCATCGGTGATGGATTATCGGCGGTCTATAGCTACTTCGAACCGGATATGGCCAACCGCTCGCTGGGAACCTTCGTGGTTCTGTGGCTGGTGAATGAGGCTATCCGCCTGGGTCGGCCCCATCTTTACCTTGGCTATTGGATCGCCGAGAGCAGAAAGATGTCCTACAAAACCCGCTATCAACCGCTGGAAGCCTTCAGCCCCGACGGCTGGCACCCTCTTGATGCCAGCGCCGGAGAGAAAGTCGTCAGTTCTTAACCAGCGGACAAGCCGAACCGGCCATGGGCTTGAACGCCTCTTCCGCCGGAATGGTGGCCTGGACCGTATAGTAATCCCAGTCCCCCTTGGACTCCGCCGGAGTCTTGGCCTTGACCAGCAGCATATCGTGAACCACACGGCCGTCAGGCCTGATGCGGGGGTGACGCATGACCGCATCATTGATGGGGAGCTCTCGCATCTTGGCCGCGACCATCTTGGCCTCGGTGGTCTTTGCCGCCGCTGCCGATCTCAGATAATGCAGCACGCTGGAATAGACTCCCGCCTGCACCATGGTGGGCTTGCGGTTCTGGAAGGCTTTTTGGAACCGCGCCGACATGGCGCGTGCGGCATCATCTTGATCCCAATAGAATCCTTCGGTGAAGGTCAGCCCCTGGGCGGTCTCTAATCCCAGGCTGCGGATATCGGTCAGGAAGATCAGCAGCGGCACCACCTGCTTGCCTGATTTAACGATGCCGAATTCCCCCGCCGTCTTGATGGCGTTGATGGTATCGGCGGCACCATTGGCCAGCGCAATGACTTGGGCAGACGAGCTTTGCGCCGATAGCAAGAATGACGACATATCCGGCGCGTTGAGCGGATGACGGATAGAACCCGCCACAGTGCCACCCAGGGACTTCACCATGGACATGGAATCAGATTCCAAAGAATGGCCAAAGGCATAATCAACGGTAACGAAGTACCACGACTTGAACCCCATCTTGGTAATGGCCTGGGCCGACCCCGCCGCCAGGGCATAAGTATCGAACATCCAATGAAAACCGTTGGGCGAACATTCCTCGTTGGTCAGCTTGGTGGTGGCTGGACCGGAATACATGGCGATGAAGTTATGGTCCACATTCAGCTTCTGAACCCCCAGGGCCACAGCTGAATTGGTCAGATCGGCGATCGCATTGACCTTGTTGACGTCAGCCCATTCGCGCGCCTTCTGCGCCCCGATATCCGCCTTGTTTTGATGATCCGCCGACAGCAGTTCGATGGTCATGCCCTTGCACTCGGCGGCCAGACATTCGTCGATGGCCATCTGCGCGGCAGCGACCGAGCCCGGCCCCCCCATATCAGAATACGGCCCCGACATATCGGTCAGAATGCCCAGCTTCACCGTCATCTGCGCCTGAACAGGCATGCTGATGGCAGCCAAAAACGCCGTCAGAGCGGCGGCCCCTACTTTTCTGAACATGATTGGCGTTCCCGTCCCTGTGAGAGTGGGTGACGGGGGCTTTGCGCCCCTCGTTGCCGATCAGTGTAGCGGCAACGAGGGGCACTGGAAACGAATAAGTGTTTGTTTTTATATCTGAGTTACTTATGAGCAAAGCCCACGAAAACCACATTCCGGTCTTTCCGAGTTCTCAGCTGAACTTATTATTCCGGGGAAATCCCGTCGGCGGCAGGCGACCGATAGAGGCGCGCTTACCCAGCCACGGGGTCAGATCGGCCTCGGTGCGGGTGCGCTCGCCCAGGCTCCAGGTCAGTCCATTGGCCAGGGTGAAGACCTTGATATCGGCGGTGCCGCCATCGCGATATTTCTGCAAGATGACGCCCCGGCCCCGGCTCATATCGGGGATTTCGTCCGCCATGAACACTAACAACTTACGATTATCACCCATGACGGCAACGCAATCGCCTTCCATGACAAGACAGAATTCCGCCCTCTCACCATCGCCCACATTGAGGACCATCTTGCCGGCGCGAGTCTGGGCGAGGACTTCATTCTCCTCCACCACAAAGCCGCGCCCGCCATTGCTGGCGAGCAGCAATTTGCGACCGGGCTTGTGAACCATGACCGTGGCGACCTCCACATCATTGGCAAGATCAATCATCAGGCGAAGCGGCTCGCCATGGCCACGCCCGGATGGCAGCTTATCTCCGCCGATTGTGTAGAAGCGGCCATCGGTGGCGAAGAACAGAATCTTATCCGTGGTCCAGGTCTTCAAGAGAAAGCGCAACTGATCGCCTTCCTTGAACTTCAAGCCGTCAGGGGTGTCGGCATGACCTTTCAACGCCCGCACCCAGCCCTTGTCGGACAAAACCATGGTGATGGCTTCGCGTTCCACATAGGCCTCGATGGGAACCACCACGGCAGACGGCGCATCACCCAGTTCGGTGCGGCGCTTACCCAGCACCGTGGCTCCGCCGAATGCCTTTTGAACGTCCGCCACCTGACTTGCAATGGTGCGCCAGCGGCGCCCCTCATCGGCCAGCAAAGCCTCCAGATCGGCCTTTTCCAGCGACAACTGGCTATGCTCGGTCTTGATCTCCAGTTCCTGGAGTTTGTGCAAACTCCGCAGCCGCATATTGAGGATGGCTTCCGCCTGCACCTCGGTCAGCTGGAAATGGGCGATTAGTTCGGCCTTAGGCTCATCACCGAAGCGGATGATCTTGATGACCTTGTCCAGGTCAGCATAGACGCGGAGAAAGCCGTCCAGAATTTCAAGCCGCCGGTCGATCTTATCCAGACGGAAGCGCGAGCGCCGCTCCAACACCTCCATGCGATGAGCCAGGAAACAGCGCAGAACCTCTTTCAGATTCATGACGCGCGGCACCGACTGGGCATCCAGCACATTCATGTTGAGCGAGGCCCTGGTCTCCAGATCGGTCTGGCGGAACAGTTGTTCCATCACCAGTTCGGCCTCTACCGTCCGGTTGCGCGGCTCCAAGATAAGACGGATATCCTCGGCGGATTCGTCCCTGATATCGGCCAGCAGAGGCAGCTTCTTATCCGAAAGCAGCTCGGCGATCTTTTCCACCAGCTTGGACTTTTGGACCTGATAGGGAATCTCGGTGATGACGATCTGATAAAGACCGTGAGACAGCTTCTCCACCGCCCATTTGGCGCGCACGCGAAACCCGCCTTTGCCCGTGCGATACGCTTCAAGAATGGCTTCCTTGGTCTCCACCAACACACCGCCGGTGGGGAAATCCGGGCCGGGCATGCGCATGATCAACTCATCCACCGAGCAGTCCGGCTGCGAGATCAGATGAGTCAGGGCATCGCAGATCTCTCCCAGATTATGGGGAGGAATGCTGGTCGCCATACCCACGGCGATACCCGCCGATCCATTGGCGAGAAGATTGGGGAAAGCCGACGGCATGACCACCGGCTCTTCCTCGGTCCCGTCATAGGTGGGACGAAAGTCAACGCTGTCCTCGTCCAGCCCGTCCATCAGAGCGGCCGCCACTTCGGTCAGCTTGGCCTCGGTATATCGCATGGCGGCGGCGTTATCGCCGTCGATATTGCCGAAATTGCCCTGGCCCTCCACCAGCGGATAGCGCACCGCGAAATCCTGGGCCAAACGAACCAGGGTATCGTAGACGGCCACGTCGCCATGGGGGTGGTATTTACCGATGACGTCGCCGACCACGCGGGCGCATTTCTTGAAACCGCCACTGGGGTCCAGCTTCAATAGACGCATGGCGAACAGCAAACGCCGATGCACCGGCTTCAACCCGTCACGCACATCGGGCAGCGAGCGCGATACGATGGTGGACATGGCATAGGCAAGGTATCTCTCGCCCAGAGCATCGGCAAAGGGAGTGTCACGGATTTCGCCGGTGGGGATGGCGGGCTTGGTCATTGGGGTCCTCTTAAATTGTCCATCAAACGCCGGGAGCGACCACCCGACGAGATAAAACAGCGAGATATAGTATCTTAAGCACGGAAGCGGTCAACCAGTCGTATCCGTGCGGCGGGCATCACCGCGTTATGGGCGGCCAAGACATGACGGTCGATGAAAAAGCCCGTCAGCCGCAATCCATCGTAAATATCCGCCGCCTCCCCCTCGCCGCCTTCCACCAAAAAGCGGGGCAGCGCCAACAGCTTATCCTGCCAAGGCCCGGCAGCGGCGCGAGACACGGCACGGCCGGTCTTGGGGCTGACATATCCCAGATCCTCGGTGGAGCCAGTAACGGCACAGATGGACAGATCGAGGCCAAAGCCCAGATCGCGCAGCAAGGCCAATTCCCAGTGCACATAGACGCTGGGCCAGGATTCGGCGGTCAAGGCCGCCAACAATGCGGCAAGAGCGCCGTAGGCGCCGGGATGAGGCTGACGCTCGGGCAAAGCCAACTCGGCCAAGGCACACGCCGCCGACAGAGCCCCAAGACGGGCGGGATTATCCAACACCGCCCCGGCATGGGCGTGCAGAACTTCCAACCGCAGGGTTCCCAACTGTTCGGCCAGTCTTCCCTTCCACCAGGCCCGGACCTGATTGCCCGGCTGAGTGGTTCCACGATTGGCCTTGGATTGCGCACCATGGACCAGACCGGCATGACGGCCTTGGGAACGAGTCAATAAACCGACGATACCGCCATGTTCGCCATGGCGGCGAACCGACAAGACGATAGCCTCGTCATCCCACTCCATGGTCGAAATAGCTCCAGACGAACAGGCCGACCCCCGCAGTGGCGGCCAGGAGACCGCCGCCCGCGATCAGACGATGGGTCAGATTGGGCGGCGGGATATCCTCATCCTCCAGACTCCAGGCCCCCAGTCGAAAGCGATACAGCAACATCCCCAGCAGCAGCAGCGTTCCCACCCAGATCAGTGCGATAGCGATGCCGCGAGGAGTCATTTAAGCATCAAAATCCAAGCCGATTTCGCTGTAATGG
>JAYTWE010000207.1:0-7291 GCA_043744055.1 Magnetospirillum sp. | reverse complement strand
CACGGCTTCGCCCATGACGGTGGTCGAAACCTTGGCCTTGCCCACCTGCATGATATCGGCGGTGCGCAGACCGCCCTTCAACACGTTCTTGACCGCGTTTTCGATCATCTCGGCTTCGGCTTCCATGTCGAAGGAATAGCGCAGACACATGGCGAAGGACATAATGGTGGCCAGCGGGTTGGCCATGTCCTTGCCGGCGATGTCGGGGGCCGAACCGTGCACCGGCTCGTACAGCGCTTTGCGCTTGCCCTCGGCATCGGTGGCGCCCAGCGAGGCTGAGGGCAGCATGCCCAGTGAACCGGTCAGCATGGCGGCACAATCGGACAAAATGTCGCCGAACATGTTCTCGGTCACCATGACGTCGAACTGCTTGGGATTGCGCACCAGCTGCATGGCGGCGTTATCCACATACATGTGGGTCAGTTCCACGTCGGGGAACTCTTCCTTTTGCAGCTTGATCATCTCCTCGCGCCACAGCACGGTGCATTCCAGCACATTGGCCTTGTCCACCGAGCACAGCTTCTTGTTGCGCTTCCTGGCCAGCTCGAAGGCGACGCGACCGATGCGCACGATCTCCGGGGTGGTGTAGACCAGGGTGTTGTAACCCTTGCGGCTGCCGTCGGGCAGAGTGTCGATACCACGCGGCTCGCCGAAATACAGACCGCCGGTCAGTTCGCGCAAGATCATGATGTCCAGACCGGCCACCACGTCATGCTTTAAGGTCGAAGCATCGGCCAGGGCGTCCATCACGGTGGCGGGGCGCAGATTGGCGAACAGGCCCATTTCCTTACGGATACCCAACAAACCGCGTTCCGGCTTCTTGTCGAAGGGCAGATCATCCCACTTAGGCCCGCCGACCGCGCCCAGCAGAACGGCGTCGGCTTCCATGGCCGCTTCCAAGGTAACGGCGGGGAAGGGAGTGCCGTGGACATCATAGGCGGCGCCGCCCAGCAGTCCTTCGGAAATATCGAACTCGATCTTCCGTTTCTTGGACATCCAGTCGATGATGCGGCGAACCTGAGCCATCACTTCGACGCCGATACCGTCACCGGGAAGGATCAAAAGCTTCTTGGCGGCCATTGGGTTTTCCTCCGTAAAGATGTCAGTCGACGATGAACAGACGTGCGCCGACGGATGTATAGGACCGGTGAGGCTCGCTTGCATCGCCCACCTGATAGCTTTGACCGGTGCGCAAGGTAACGCTGCGCCCGTCTTTCAACTCGGTGACCAGTTCACCGTCGAGTACCAGCAGCACATGCCCCTTCTCGCACCAGTGATCGGCCACATAGCCGGGGGAATACTCCACCATACGCACCCGGATTGAGCCGAACTGGCGGGTTCGCCACAGAGCGGTGCCGCTCTCTCCTCGGTGTTCGGTCGGAGCCACCATGGCCCAGTCAACCGATTCAAAAGGAAAAGACGACATCTCCACGGCGATTCTCCGGCTTACAGCCAGGGGGTCGAGGTTTTGCGGGTTTCCTCGAACTGGGTAATCTTGTCCTCGCGTTGCAGGGTCAGACCGATATCATCCAAACCATTCAACAGACAATTCTTGCGGAAAGGGTCGACTTCGAAATGGATGCAGCCGCCATCGGGGCCGGTGATGGTCTGCTTGTCCAGATCGACGCTGACCACCGCATTAGATCCGCGCGAAGCGTCATCGAGCAGCTTGTCCACCTGATCTTGCGGCAAGACGATGGGCAAAATGCCGTTCTTGAAGCAGTTATTGAAGAAGATGTCGGCGAAGCTGGGGGCGATAACGCAACGGATGCCGAAATCGTTGATGGCCCAGGGCGCATGCTCACGCGATGAGCCGCAGCCGAAATTAGCCCCGGCCACTAGAATCTTGGTATTGCGATAAGCGGGCTTATTCAGCACGAAGTCGGCGACTTCCTTGCCGTCTGGGGTGTAACGCATCTCGTCAAACAGATTCTTGCCCAGGCCGGTGCGCTTGATGGTCTTCAAGAACTGCTTGGGGATAATCATATCTGTATCGATATTAATCATGGACAGCGGCGCCGCGACGCCGGTGAGAACGGTGAACTTTTCCATATCCGTTTCCCCTTACAGCGAGCGAACGTCGGTGAGCTTGCCGGTGATGGCGGCGGCGGCGGCCATGGCCGGGCTGACCAGATGAGTGCGTCCGCCGCGTCCCTGACGACCCTCGAAATTACGGTTCGAGGTCGAGGCGGAACGCTGGCCGGGCGTCAACTGATCGGCATTCATGGCCAGACACATGGAACAACCGGGTTCACGCCATTCAGCACCGGCCTCGATGAAGATCAAATCCAAGCCTTCGGCTTCCGCCTGTTCTTTGACCAGACCGGAACCGGGTACGATCAGCGCCTGAACCCCAGCGGCGACCTTGCGGCCCTTGAAGATTTCAGCGGCGGCGCGGAAGTCCTCGATACGGCCATTGGTGCACGACCCGATGAACACCACGTCGATGGCGATGTCGGTGGCTTTCATGCCCGCGGTCAGCCCCATATAGTCCAGCGACCGCTGAACCGCCTTGCGCTTGCCTTCGTCGACGATATCGGCCGGATTGGGCACGGTGCCGGTAATAGCGATCACGTCTTCGGGGCTGGTGCCCCAGGTGATCTGCGGCACCAGAGTGGTGGCGTCGAGGGTGATTTCACTATCGAAATGAGCGCCGTCATCGGTATGAAGCGTCTTCCAATAATGAACGGCGGCCTCATAGGCGGCGGCCTTGGGCGAGCGGGGCTTGCCCGCGATATAGGCGAATGTCTTATGATCGGGTGCGATCAAGCCAGCACGGGCGCCCGCCTCGATGGTCATGTTACAGACCGTCATGCGGCCTTCCATGGACAGATCGCGAATGGCCTCGCCCGCATATTCCACCACATAGCCGGTACCGCCAGCGGTGCCGATCTTGCCGATGATGGCGAGAACGATGTCCTTGGCGGTCACTCCGGCCGGGGCCTTGCCATTCACCGTGATCCGCATGTTCTTGGCGGGCTTTTGCACCAGGGTCTGAGTGGCGAGCACGTGCTCGACCTCGGAGGTGCCGATGCCGAAGGCCAACGAGCCGAAGGCACCATGGGTCGAGGTGTGGGAATCACCACAGACGATGGTGGTGCCGGGCAGGGTGAAGCCCTGTTCCGGGCCGATGATGTGGACCACGCCCTGGCGGATATCGTCCATGCCGAAATATTCGACGCCGAACGCCTTGGCATTGGCCTCCAGGGTTTCCACCTGGATACGACTTTCAAGATTCTCGATACCCTTGGACCGGTCGGTCGTGGGCACGTTGTGATCGGCGACCGCCAGGGTCAGCTCGGGATGGCGGACCTTGCGGCCTGACATTTCCAGGCCCTCAAAGGCCTGTGGGCTGGTGACCTCGTGGATCAGATGACGATCAATATAGATCAGGCAGGTGCCATCATCTTGGACATCCACCAGATGGGCGTCCCAAATCTTGTCGAACAACGTGCGGGGCTTGGCCATGTCGAATCCCTAACTTCGGCGTGATCGGCTTCGATGCCGGGGACGCGGACGGCCCCGACCAGAGGCTGCTACAAACCATCAGACCCCCAGCCTCCGGTCTCGCCCCCAATGGGGAAAGACCGGAGATGGAGGGTTGCTGCGATCGAAGGAGGATTACTCCGCCTTCGACGACTTCGACTTCGCCTTGACGGCGGCGGCATCGGCGCGCTCGGCGGCAGAGACCTTGCCGGAATGACCGGTGGTCTGCTCGGCGATACGGGCTGACTTACCGCGACGATCGCGCAGATAGTACAGCTTGGCGCGACGCACATCACCACGACGCATCACGTCGATGGAGGCGATGTTGGGCGAATACAGCGGGAAGATACGCTCCACGCCTTCGCCGTAAGAGATTTTGCGGACAATGAAGGACGAATTCAGGCCGTCATTCTTGCGGGCGATAACAACGCCCTCATAGGCCTGAACGCGCTCGCGGCTACCTTCGATAACCTTCACGTTCACTTTCACAGTGTCGCCGGGAGCAAAGCTGGGAACGCCGCGAACGGCGGTCAGCTTGTCGATCTGCTCCTTTTCGAGCTGCTCAATGATGTTCACCATGGCTCAACCCTCGCTTACTTTAGAGGCTGCGATGTACCGATCCCACAGATCGGGCCGGCGCAGCCGGGTTATGTCCTCAGCCTGACGCTTTCGCCAGGCACTGATCTTCTCGTGGTGACCGGAGAGTAAAACATCCGGCACCGCCCGCCCGTCCCAAATCTGGGGGCGGGTATAATGGGGATATTCCAGCAATCCCCACTCGAAGCTCTCTTCCGCCAACGATTCCTGCTTACCGATCACACCGGGAAGCAACCGCACGATGGCATCCAACATCACCAGTGCCGCCAGCTCACCGCCCGAAAGGACGAAGTCGCCAGCACTGACTTCAAGCGCCTGATGAGCCTCCAGCAATCGCTGGTCGACACCTTCGAAACGCCCGCACAACACTCTGACGCCGGGACCGGCGGCCAGATCGCGGACCAAGCCTTGGTCCAGCAACCGCCCGCGCGGCGTCATATACACCAAGGGGCCTTCCCCGGAAGTTCCCCGGATGGCGGCGTCCAACACATCGGGACGCATGACCATGCCAGCACCTCCGCCGAAGGGCGAATCATCCACATTACGGTGCTTGTCCTGGGCAAAACCCCGGATGTCCACCGCATTCATGGACCAGATCCCATCCTCCAGTGCCCGACCTGCCAAAGACAGGCCAAGCGGCCCCGGAAACATCTCGGGAAAGATGGACAACACGGTGGCCCGCCAGGGCTGCCTATTCTCCACGATCCCTCTCCGCTTCACCTTGCTCGTCGGCCGTATAGATCGGTGGGATGACCACCACTTTCCGGCCCACAATATCCACTTCGGGTACCGTCGCCTTGGTGAAGGGGACCATCAGGTCTCCCTTCGGATCGAGCGCGATATCCAATACATCCCCGGCTCCGAAATCATGCACCGCTGTAATGGTGCCCAATTTGGTCCCGTTCACATCTTCCACCACCATTCCGATCAGGTCGGAGTAGAGGAACTCGTCCTCGTCCGTCCTGGGCAGACGCTCGCGGGCGACCCAAAACTTGGTGCCCTTCAGCGCCTCGGCGGCTTCACGCGTTGAAACCCCGTCCAGCGTCGCGATGACCGAGCCCTTGACCTCGCCCGTCACCTTCAGCCGGAATTTAGCGGTTCCCGTCTCATCCTCCACCGGAGAGTAAAAGCCAATATCCTTTGGCTCTTCGGTGAAGCTCTTGATGCGAACTCCGCCCCGGACCCCGTGCACGCCAATAACAATTCCGACGCACACCCGATCCGTCATGGGGACTTACTCGGCAACGGCGGCGGCAGAAGCGGCTTCGGCGGCAGCTTCCGCAGCGGCGGCGCGGTCGGCGTTATCCTTGGCGCGCTGCTGGGCCTTGGCCTTGGGCAGGGGCTGCTTGGTCTGATCGGGCTTGGCGACCTTGGCCACCAGGCCCAGATCGGCGAAGTAGCGAACCAGACGATCGGTGGGCTGAGCGCCGACCGACAGCCAATGCTTCACGCGCTCGTCGTTGAGGATCCAACGCTGACCGGAATCAACCGGCAGCATGGGGTTATAGGTGCCCACCTTCTCGATGAAGCGGCCATCGCGCGGGCAACGCGCATCGGCAACGACGATCTTGTAGAAGGGGCGCTTCTTGGCGCCACCACGGGAGAGACGAATCTTCAGAGCCATTCTTCAGTCTTCCTCTTTGCGAAAATAACCACGGACGCATCAGCGCCCAAAATAACCACGGACGCGTCAGCGCCCAAACCTTGAACCGGGCGGCAAAAGTCCGCCGATGCCATGACGCATCAGCCCCTTTTGGCCCATCTTGCCGACCTTTTTCATCATGTCGGCCATCTGCTGGTACTGCTTGAGCAGCTTGTTGACGTCTTGAACATTCATACCGCACCCGGCGGCGATGCGCTTTTTGCGCGACGCCTTAATCAGGTCGGGATTTTTACGTTCGGCAGGCGTCATGGATAAGATAATGGCTTCTTGGCGGCCGATCATCTTGTCGTCGATATTGGCGTCCTTGAGCTGATTGGCGATCTTTCCGATCCCCGGCAACATGCCGAGAATCCCTTTCAGATCACCCATCTTCTTCACCTGGGCGAATTGCTTGCGCATATCTTCCAGATCGAACTTGCCCTTCTCCATGCGCTTGGCAAGGCGTTCGGCCTCTTCGACCTCGATGGTCTCCATGGCCTTTTCGACCAGGCCGACGATGTCGCCCATGCCGAGGATACGCCCGGCGATGCGATCCGGGTGGAAGACTTCAAGGGCATCCAGCTTTTCGCCAGCACCCAGGAATTTAATGGGGCGCCCGGTGACGGCGCGCATGGACAAGGCCGCGCCGCCGCGAGCATCGCCGTCGATGCGGGTCAGCACGATACCGGTGACGCCGACCTTCTCGTTGAATTCACGCGCCAGAGTAACGGCGTCCTGGCCGGTCATGGCGTCGGTGACCAGCAAAATCTCGGTGGGATTGACGGCGTCGCGCACATTGGCGACTTCGGCCATCAATTCCTGATCAATATGCAAACGCCCGGCGGTGTCGAGGATGACGACGTCATAGCCTTCCTTGCGGCCCATATCCAAAGCACGCTTGGAAATGGCCACCGGCATTTCGCCCATGACGATGGGAAGCGATCCGACCTCGGCCTGACCGGCGAGAATCTGCAATTGCTGCTGGGCGGCGGGACGATAGACGTCCAGGGAGGCCAGCAGAACTTTCTTACGCTCTTTCTTCAGCTTGAGCGCGATCTTGGCCGAAGTGGTGGTCTTACCCGACCCCTGAAGGCCGACCATCAAGATCACCACCGGCGGAACCGCACTGAGATTCAGTTCGGTTCCCTTGGTTCCCAAGGTGGCGATCAGCTCGTCATGGACGATCTTGACCACCATCTGGCCGGGGGTCACCGACTTGATGACCTCTTGGCCGACAGCGCGGGCTTTGACCCGGCCGATGAAGTCCTTGACCACGGATAGGGCAACGTCGGCCTCAAGCAAGGCAACGCGGACTTCGCGCAGGGCCTCGGTAACGTCGGCCTCGGTCAGCGCGCCGCGCCCCGTCAGCCTTTCGAATACCTTACCCAGTTTGGAGCTTAAGCCCTCGAACATGCGATCCCGAACCTACAGACGAAACATACCCATAAACGATTGCACGCCGGTGCGCGTAAAATCGCGGACCGGCGGGCCTCCGTAGAGGCGGTGGTCTCCAGAACTCTGAAGAGGGTGGGGTTGTAGCCCCACCCACGCTTCCGAGTCAAGCAG
>JAYTWE010000206.1:0-4757 GCA_043744055.1 Magnetospirillum sp. | reverse complement strand
CTCATTGACCGCGGTGCGCAAAGACTCGGAGATCACGTCGAGATCCATGGCCTGGAGCGCCAGCCAAATGGCCGCCAGAGCCAGAAACGTCGCCAGGATGGCCATGACGATGCGAACCGCACGGCGTCCCATGGACAAGGTCATGACAATCATTCCCATGGCCAAGGCAACCCAAACCGAACGATGAAACAGCATGATGGCGACACCCAACAGCGGGAGACTGGCGCCGCGGCTGATGAAGCTGCTCTTGTTCTCCAGCCAGGCGGGAAAGGTCGCGAAATATGCCAAGGCGGCAAACATGGCGGCTTGCGCCGGAAGCGCCCGGTTGCGCTCGTAAATATTGACGGACATGGCGTAGCGTTCGGTATCCATGGGGCGCCATTCCGGGGCGAACCACAGGACCAGGCTGGCCAGGAAGATCAACATTCCAAATCCAATCATCAGATTCAGCATGTTTTTCGCCCAGGCCTCATCAAACTCAAAGCTTGCGAAATAGGTCACGCCCACCGTCAGGTAGAATGAAGCGCGATAAGATGACGCCGCCGTCAGCAAGCCATGGGCCAAGACACCATGGATAAAGGCCACGCTCAGAAATATGGCAAAGATCAGCCATGACAGAAGGACGCGGTTAATCTGCTTCAAGCTGAACAATCGGAGAGCCGTGGTTATGGCAAGGGCACCGAAAAAGAGATCGCCGCTGTGGAGGGTGACGCCTTCTTCCAGCCCGATGGTGATGGGCTGGAAAAGGTGGAGATCTATGAATGCGACGGACAGCAAAATAAGCGCGGACAAACGCCACGATAAGATCGACGCTATAATGAAGAGGAATATGACAAGCGCCACTCCAATGCCGACCACCTGTTCCATTCAATCCCTTTTCTATCTGCAACCAATGTTATACAACGGGTCGTCAGCTACGGTCTAGCGGCTTGGGCACAGGGCAATCGGGTGAAGGGATATCATCCTCTATATTTCTCGTCACCCCCGCGAAAGCGGGGGTCCACGGTTGGAGCAGAGGAAATTCATGGCCGAACAACGTGCCCGTGGCAGCATGGATTCCCGCTTTCGCGGGAATGACGACCGTGTTTACTGGAACATTCTCCTTCACCTGATTGCCCTGGGCTTGGGCATCCCTGTCCGATGATACAAACCTCTTTGTTAAGGCCGCACTCGGTGGACAAATCCGCTCTCTCCGTTATGGCGAGACTGACGCATTCCGGCGTCGAGACCATGTTGCGGGCTGGCGGACCCATTTGGCGGGAGCGGGGATGGGTTCCCCATATTCTGTCCACCGGAGATGAAGACGAAGGCCCTTTCGCCCAGACCCTGCGTGAGAGCGGTTATGTGGTGCACCATGTCCCGTTCCGGCGCCATGTGGGTTTTTTCCTGGATATCTGGCGGTTCTTGGCAAAACATCGCTTTGATGTGGTGCACATCCATTGCGAGCGGGCCAATGTCTGGCTGGGTCTGTTGTCTGTCCTTTCCGGCGCCCGCACCTATCGCATGGTCAACAATATCTTCGCCTTCACCGGGGAGCTGCGGTTGCGGCGCTGGTTCCAGCGCCTGTTGCTGCGCAAGATCGGGGTTACCTTCACCGCTCCGACCCCCGATGTCATCGAACACGAAAGATGGCGTTTCGCCAATCCCTGCCGCCTTCTTCCATATTGGATTGATGAGGCGCGCTTTCCTCTGGTCACGCCAGAGATGCGACGCCAAGCGCGTGGCGCGCTTGGCGTCAGTCCCGACCAGTTCGTTCTGTTCAGCGCCGGACGCTGTCAGCCGATCAAGAATCACGGCGCCATCATCGAGGCCATGGCCTTGCTTCCCGACACCGCCTTGTATCTTCATGCCGGGGAAGGCCCGTTGGAAGCCGAGGAAATGGCTTTAGCCGAGCGGTTGGGGGTCTCGGCGCGGATTCGCTTTCTTGGGGTGGTTGATGCCATGTCAACGGTGCTTGCCGCCACGGATGTCTTTGTCATGCCCTCCATTGCGGAGGGGTTGGGATTGGCGGCGGTCGAGGCTTTGGCCAGCGGCATTCCCTGTGTCTTGAGTCGGGTCGATGGTCTGTCCGAACTGATGGGCGTCTCGCGGGCCGGGCGGTGGTGCGGCCTGGACGGCGCATCCGTCGCGGCCGCCGTGCGCGAGGTCATGGAGAGCGATCCCGATCAGCGGCACAGCCAGGCCCGGTTGGATGCAGAGGAGGCGCTTCGGCTTTATTCCTGTCGCCAAGGCATGGATAAATTGTTCAGCCTCTATGAGGGCGCGCGGTGACGCACGACTTGAGCCAGCAGTCGATGCGATCCCTGCGCTGGTCCTATGGCGCCACGGCAGCGACATTGGTGCTGCAATTGATCGGCACCACCGTGTTGGCTCGGTTGATCGCCCCGGATTCCTACGGTGTGGTGGCTGTGGCCGCGGGCATGGTCGCTTTTTTATCTTACCTTGCTGATCTGGGGGTGACATCGGTCGTCGCCCGCGAGCGCGACCTGACTCCTGAAGATGTCTGGGCGCTGGCCTTGGTGGCGCTGTGCCTTAATCTGGTGATCGTGGTTGCCTTATGGTTCGCCGCCCCAAAGATCGCTGCGACTTTTTCGCTGTCTTCCGAAGCTATTCCGGTCTTGAGGGTCATGGCCCTGTTGGTGCCGTTGGGAGGGCTCAGCGCCGCCGCCAGCGCATGGCTGAGGCGAGACTTGGAATTCCGCAAGCTTGGATTGTTCAGTCTGGCCGGGCTGGTGGTGGGGCAAGGGCTGGTTGCCTTGCCTCTGGCTCTGATGATGGCGGGAACCGGGTCTGGGGTTTGGGCTTTGGTGGCGGGTAGTATCGCGCAGAATGCGACGCCTGTTGTCTTGGCTATGTGGCGGAACCCGGCCCGTCTGCCTCCACGTTCAAGATGGCCCCGCATTCTTGGAATGCTCCGGTTGGGGGCTAATTTCTCTTTGTTGCGTCTGCTTGACGCCACCCAGTTTCAACTGGCGCCTTTAGCCATCGCCTTCTGCGCTGGAACAACCGCCGCCGGTTTGTATGATCGAGCTTTCGTCCTCAGTGTCGTTCTGTTCGAGATGGCGAGCGGCGCTCTGGGGCGGGTTCTCATCCCCATATACGGCCGATTGGGAGAAAGGGGCGGCGATGGGGTTGCGAGACTCTTCGCAGCAGGTTTGCGGCTGGCTCTGTGTCTGCTTGGTCCCGTGGCGGTCGGAATGGCTGTTGCGGCGCAATCCGTCGTCCTGGTTGTGCTCGGCCCCAAATGGCAAGGTGCAGTGGAGCCTTTGCGGTTTTTATGCTGTCTGGCCTTTTTGCGGACCCTCTCCATGTTGTCGGGGGGGCTTATCGAGACCCATGGCAAATTGGGGCTGCACATGGCGCAGCGGAGTTTGTCCATTGTCGGGCTGCTCTGGTGGCTTGGGCTGGTTCGGCCGGATTCCATGGGGGGAGTCCTGATCGCCATCGTCGCCGCCGAGGCGTTTTCGGCATTCTCCCTTTTGATCTTGGCCCTTCGGTCTCTCGGGCAATCGCTAATTCGAGGATTGGCCCCGCTGGGACTGGCGCTTTCCGTGTCGTTACCGGTGGGAGTGGTTGTGGCCATCTGCTCGACCCTGTCCTTGTCCCCGGTTCAAGCGCTTCTTGTTGAAGTGGTGGTGGGGGGATTGACCCTGGCGGCGGTGCTGTCTCTTCATCCCAGTCAGTCGCTCCGCCGCGAGATCAGGGCATTCCTTCGGTATGGATCGGTTGGGGAATTGTAGAATTCCATGGCGTTACCATTTTCACGGTGCTAGGAGATTGTCGCATTGATTTCTACCGAAAGAAGATGCTTGCTTGGGTGTTAGTGACTAATGGCCGCTGTTGTTCCCGCAAAACCTCCTTCATCCCGCCGAACTGTTCTGGCCATTTTGCTGGCTTTGGACATCGTTGTTCTGGAAATCGGCGTTCTGCTGGGAATCGGGCTGCGCGGAGTGGTGGATGTCTGGTTTCCCATCACCTTGGCATCCAGCACATTCCAGGGCATTTATCTCGCAGTCCTTTTACTGCCAGCGGCTTACTTCATCTGGGGCCTTTATCCTGGCTATGGATTGTCGCCGGTTGAGCTGCTGCGCCGCCGCACTTTGATTACCCTGGTGGGCTTTGGCTTGATGAGCGTTTACGACCATCTTGCCCAAAATGGTCAATGGTCCCGAGGCGTGGTGCTGATCGCCATGGTCATATCGCTGGTGGCGGTGCCTCTTTTCAACATGCTGGGGCGGGTCTTGTTGATGCGGCTGCGTCTGTGGGGGGAGCCCGTGGCCCTGTTGGGCGAGCCCGATCGTCTGCAATCCCTGGCCGAAACCCTGAGGGCCTCGCCGGAATTGGGGTGGATTCCTGCTGCTGCGGAACAGTGGCCTCCGGGAGAGAATGCCCAGTGGGATGGAATCGAGACGGCGATCTTGCTGCCTCCCCGTACGGAACATTCTTTGGCGATCATTACCGAGGCGTTGCCGTTTCGAAAGGTTATGGTCATCCCGGATTTTGGCGGGAATCGCAGTCTGGGAATTTCCGCTCAGGAAACCGGGATCGGTCTCGGCCTGGAAATTCGCAATAGCCTCCTTTACCCGATCAACCGCTTGTTCAAACGCTATATGGATATTTTGGCGGCTGTTCTCTTATTGCCAGCGGCCTTGCTGGTGGTCGGCCTTTTCGCCATGGCGGTCAAGCTGGTCTCGCCGGGGCCGGCCTTTTTCGGTCAATGGCGCGAAGGGCAGGGCGGATTCCTGTTCCGGGTGTGG
>JAYTWE010000205.1:0-3115 GCA_043744055.1 Magnetospirillum sp. | reverse complement strand
GCTGCTGATGGTGAAATCCGCCGTATAGGGCGTAGCGGTATCCAGCAGGTCCAACGCCAGTTCCCCAGCATGGCCGGTGCCGACAACCAAAGTAAAAATCAAGGCCAATAGAATGGTGGAAATTTGTCGCATGGGGGCCATTTCTCCTGTGAGCAGAGAAAACCACGAGACGGGGGGCGGCTCAAGATGAACCGGGATATTAATTTACCGATAGCCTTCAGGCTCTCGATCATCGAAGCTGATAAACTCATTCTTCGGAGGCGCGGATGACTGACGATAATACCCGCCAGATGGACCGCGCAGTCACCATCTTAGCGCGTTCCACCGAGGCCCTGATCCACGCCACGGATGAATTCTCCTTGCTGGAGGAAATTTGCCGCATCGGCAGCGAAGATGGTGGATACCGGCTGGCCTGGATCGGCTACGCGTCTCCCGCCCCATCAAAGATCGTCATGCCCATGGCCAGCGCCGGTGCCGCCAGCGCCTATCTGGACACAATCCAAGTGTCTTGGGGCGATGACGAACATGGCCAAGGTCCAGCCGGAATAGCCATCCGAAGTGGACAGCCCTACATCATCGCCGATACCGAGACTGATCCTGTTTTTCAGCCATGGCGTGATGCCGCCAGAACCTTCGGCTTGCGCTCCGCCATCGCCATGCCCATGGGTGATGGCGATGGCCGGGTCGGAGCCATCATGCTCTATGCCGACAGGCCCGACGCTTTTGATCTCTTGACCGTTCGCCTATTGACCGCCGTCGCCCGGAACCTGGTCCACGGAATTTCAGCGCTTCGCATGAAGGCACGCCACGATCAGACCTCCCGCGATCTGGTGGAGAGCGAGGAACGCTATCGCTCTCTGATCGAAATGACCCCGGACGCCATCATTGTTCACTCGCACGGAACCATCTTGTTTGCCAACCCGGCTTCGGTGGAAATGTTTTCCGCCCCCCCCAACACCACTTTAGTGGGGCGGCCACTGCTGGACATGGTCCATGACGAGTCCCAGAGCATGGCGGTATCACGCATTTCTAATCCTCCCAGTGGAACATATCTGGGACAGTACAAGCTGGTGCGCCTGGATGGGCGGGTCTTCGATGCGGAAGTAACGGCCTGTCCCCTTACCTTTCGCGGCATAACCGCCCGGCTGCTGACCATCCGCGACGTCACAGAGCGGACCCAAGCTCAAGAACAAGTCCTGCAAACGGCCAAGCTGGCGACTCTCGGCGAAATGGCCGCCGGACTGGTGCATGAACTCTCGCAACCGCTCAACATCATCCGCCTTGCCTCCGAAGGCGCCTTGATGCTGATCGAACGCGGCAAGGCGACCCCAGAATGGCAAACCCAGCAATTCCAACTGGTGGCCGAGCAATCGGAACGCGCAGCCGAAATCATCGACAATATTCGTATCTTCAGCCGCCGCGACACAGCCCCTCTCCAGGTCTTCGACGCCATGCAGGCAGTGGAATCCGCTATGGATGTCTTGTCCGGTCAATTGAAGCCGGACGGAATCACCTTGAACCTCCAGACTCCGCCCCAGCCATCCCCGATCCGCGGGCGACGCGTGCAGTTGGAGCAGGTGGTGATGAATCTGCTCAACAATGCTCATCACGCCCTGAAAGACGCCAAATGCCGGATGCCAAAAAATTGGCACGGAGAGATCTCAATCTCCGCCGAGCACAGTGGCGAGAATCTCCTGATTCACATCATCGACAATGGCCCCGGCATTCCAGACGCCATTCGCTCGAAGATCTTCGAGCCCTTCTTCACCACCAAAGAGGCTGGACGAGGGACTGGGCTTGGCCTATCGGTCAGTTTCAGCCTGATCGCCACCATGGGCGGGCGCTTGCAGGTCGTAGACAGCAATGCCGGAGCAGCCTTCGCCATCCACCTGCCGCTGGTTCAGGGCAATCAGCCCCTGACTCCGGCGTCTCGTCCTCCTTGCGCGCCCTCGCATGGCGCTTTCGGCCATGCCCATATCCTTGTGGTCGATGACGAGACCGCCGCCGCCGATGCTTTGGCCCATTACCTGCGCACACTGGGATGTCGCGTCAGCATTGCCGGCACAGGTGAACAAGCATGGGAACTGTTTTCCGCCGATCCGGCAGATGTGGTCATCACGGATTTGCGGATGCCTGCCGGGAACGGTGAGGAACTGGTGGAAAAACTCCGCGACTTCGACCCATTGCTCCCCATCATCATCGTCACCGGCCATCTGGGAGCCACCGAGAAACTCGCCGATAATCTGCAAGACGATCGCTGCGCCGTTTTGAGAAAGCCCTTGGCTCTCGGAAATCTGGGTGAAATTGTCGCCACCTTTCTCCAGCCTCCGGCAGAGTAGATTTTTCTAACGGAACATGTCGTTTGCATTGTCTGTTCCAGATGTGTTGTTTATACTTTCAGGTAGGTTCGGGCCGAATGAATACAGGAACTCTGGAGCGGGGAACGATGCAGATTTTGGTGGCCGACGACCATAAGCTGGTCAGAGACGGGCTGCGACCGTTCCTGCAGGAGCTGGATTCCCAAGCCGATATCTTGGATGCCGCCACCTTGGGCGAAGCCATCGAGATGATTGAAAAATCTCCCAATCTCAGCTTGGTTCTCCTCGACCTGATGATGCCGGGTATGGATGGGCTGGATGGTTTGTTGCAAATCAAGGCCAAGATTCCCAACATCCCTGTCGTCATCGTTTCCGGCTATTCCACCCGCGACCATGTCTTCGCCGCCGTCCAAGCCGGTGCGGCCGGGTTCATCCCCAAGACAGTCAGCGGAGCCGCCATGGTCAATGCGCTTCGCCTGGTTCTATCGGGCGAAACCTATCTCCCCTCCAGCTCGTTTTTCGAGGACCCGTCCAATCTGACCAGCCAGCCTTTGGTGACAAAAACCACAGCCATCCCGCCGCCATTCGATCGGCTGTCCCGGCGCGAGGGCGAGATTCTCGCTCAACTGGTTGAGGGCCGCACCAATAAGGAAATCGCTATCGCGTTAAGCTTGCAGGAAATCACCATCAAGGTGCATCTCCGCAATGTCTATCGCAAGATCGGGGCCGCCAACCGTGCCCAGGCGGTCCGCATTTCCCTTCAATCAGGCTGGATCATGCCGCCCGTCATAAACTGA
>JAYTWE010000204.1:0-3096 GCA_043744055.1 Magnetospirillum sp. | reverse complement strand
CGGGGCCTTCCCTGGCGGCAAGTGCGGCCACGGCCTGATCCACCAATTCCTTGAGGATGTCTTCCATCGGCTGTTCACGCGTCACCAGACCGACGCTTTGACCGGCCATCAGGGAACCGTTCTCCACATCACCATCAATGACAGCACGCTTCAATGCGCCCGCCCAGAAATGCTCGATCTGTAATTGAGCCCCCTTCTGGTCAATCTGACCCGATCGGAATCGCTCAATGACATCCATCTGGTACAAAATAAATTTCTTGGTCGCGTTGTTGCCCAAGGCGCGCACCGGGATGATCGGGAATTGAGGATCGACCTGAACACTCGGAATAGCGTCACGCGCAGCAGCACGGATGAAGGATTGCTTGAAATTGGCATGGGCCACGCATTCGGTGGCGCAAACAAAGCGAGTCCCCAACTGGCAACCCGAAGCTCCCATCTCCAGATAAGAGACCAACGCCTCGCCTCGGCCGATGCCACCGGCGACGAAAACCGGAACCTGGTGAATTGCTGGCAGGATTTCTTGAGCCAGCACGCTGGTTGCCACCGGGCCGATATGACCTCCGGCCTCGGTACCTTCGATAACCAGGGCGTCAACCCCTGAACGCAGCAGCTTCTTGGCCAGGACCAGAGCCGGGGCAAAGCAAACCACCTTAGCCCCAGTATTCTTCGCCCGCTTGATGGATGACGACGACGGCAATCCCCCGGCCAGCACAATATGCCCCACCTGCATTTCGCCACAGACGTCGATCAAGGCGTCCAGGTCGGGATGCAGCGTGATGAGATTGACCCCGAACGGTTTACGAGTTCGTTCCTGGGTGGCGTGAATTTCTTCTGCCAGCTGATTCGGCCCCATGGACCCGCAGGCCAGAACGCCGAATCCGCCGCCATTGGAGATGGCCGCCACCAGATTCCGCTCGGAAATCCAAGACATGGCGCCGCCCATGATGGCAAGCTCGGTCCCGAGAAAATCCCGGCCGCGCTGCCATAGGTGTTCTAGCCGTTGCTTGGCCTTATCCATATAAACCCCTGGTTCCTGACTTACGGTCAGGCTGCGTCGAGGCCATAGGCGGTATGCAAGGCCCGGAGCGCCAACTCTGTATATTTCTCTTCGATCAGGACGCTGATCTTAATCTCAGAGGTGGAAATAACCTGGATGTTAATCCCTTCGGACGCCAGGGTCTGGAACATCTTTTGCGCGATCCCCGCGTGACTGCGCATTCCGACGCCGATGACCGAGACCTTGACCACGTTGGGGTCGGAGATGAGCTTCTCGTAGCCCAAGGTCGATTTGTGCTGGTCCAGAACTTTCTTAGCCCGCTCCAGATCGGCATTGCCGACGGTAAAGGTCAGATCGGTGGACTTACCATCCTCGGACACATTTTGGACAATCATGTCCACATTGACGGCGGCCTCAGCCAGCGGGCCAAAGATCGCCGCAGCCACGCCGGGACGATCCGCCACGCGAACCAAGGTTACTTTTGCCTCATCACGGCTATAGGCAATACCGCTTACCAGTTCCTTTTCCACGATCTCATCCTCATCGCAAACGAGAGTCCCAGGCTTATCCTCGAAGCTCGACAGCACCTGGACGCGCACCCGATGTTTCATGGCCATCTCGACCGAGCGAGTCTGAAGCACCTTAGCGCCAACCGAGGCAAGTTCCAGCATTTCCTCATACGTGATCTTGTCGAGCTTCCTCGCCTTGGTCACGATCCGAGGGTCAGTGGTGTAGACACCATCCACGTCAGTGTAGATGTCACAGCGATCCGCCTTCAAGGCCGCAGCCAGCGCCACCGCCGAAGTGTCGGAGCCGCCGCGCCCCAAGGTAGAAATACGATTATCCGGCCCCACCCCCTGGAAACCCGCGACAACCGCAACCTCGCCTTCGCCCATGCGCGCGATCATCGTGTCCGTCTCGATGGACATGATCCGCGCTTTGCCATGGACGCCGTCCGTGTGGATCGGCAATTGCCAGCCGCACCATGACCGGGCCGATTGCCCCAACTCCTGAAGCGCGATCGCCAAAAGCCCCGTGGTGACCTGTTCCCCGGTCGCGACAACCGCGTCATATTCACGGGCATCATGTAAGGGAGCAATCTGGTTACACCAAGCCACCAGTTGATTGGTCTGGCCGGACATGGCAGAAACCACGACAGCCACCTCATTGCCGGAATCGACCTCCCGCTTGACACGGATGGCGACATTTTTGATCCGCTCGATATCAGCGACCGAGGTTCCGCCGAATTTCATAACGATGCGAGCCATGTGAAAACCCTTTTGGACCGGGCGTCCAGTCGCTCTAGACGCTTGCGGTCGGTTCCGAAAATCTATTGCATGTCCGGTTGCCGCCGGAAGGGCGCGTATTCATACTCTGTCGCCAGTTTGGAAGCAAGAGCGGCCCTCCCCCTTTGGGCAGGCGCACCAATGGAGAGAATTTTATGGACAGCCAAAAGGGCACCGCATCGCCCGAGGAAGTCGCCCGCTTCACCGCCATGGCCGAGGCCTGGTGGGACCCATTGGGTAAGTTCAAGCCATTGCATCGGTTCAACCCGATTCGACTGGCCTTCATGCGCCGCCATCTGGCCGCCCATTTCAAGCGTGATGAACATGACATGATGCCATTTACGGGCTTGAAATTACTCGATGTCGGCTGTGGCGGCGGATTGCTGGCGGAGCCCTTGGCTCGGATGGGCTTTAGCGTTACTGGCATTGATGCCGGCGATAAAAACATCACGATCGCCCAGCTTCATGCGCAACAATCAGGAACATCCGTGGATTACCGGGTCGCAACCCCGGAACAATTGGGAGCTGACGAGAATTTCGATGTGGTTCTGGGGATGGAAGTGGTCGAACATGTCCCCGACATCTCGGACTTCCTGCGCCACGCCTCCGCTCCATTGAAGCCGGGCGGAATATTTGTGGGCGCCACCCTCAACCGGACTCTCAAAGCCTATACCCTGGCCGTCGTGGGAGCCGAATATATTCTGGGCTGGCTACCCAAAGGCACCCATGATTGGCGTAAATTTGTCCGGCCATCTGAATTCGCGGCGATGCTGCGGAACTGCGGCGTCGATGTCCGCCATATGGCTGGCATGG
>JAYTWE010000203.1:0-1695 GCA_043744055.1 Magnetospirillum sp. | reverse complement strand
CCCCAAACCCATGCGGGCCCCGCCCAGGGGGCTCCCGCCCCGTGGGCGGAGCCCGCATGGTTTTCGGGTTCTCAAGGCGACAGAGTATAATATTATTCGGCGGCCTTGACTGTCTTGGGGTGATGGATCTTTTGCAGGTCCAGCCGTTCCCATACCGCGCAGAATGAATCCACCATATGGGCCATCATGGCGTCATCGTGCAGCGGCGTCGGGGTAATGCGCAGTCGTTCGGTTCCCACTGGGACGGTGGGATAGTTGATGGGCTGCACATAGATGCCGAATTCGTTCAGCAAAATGTCGCTGGCTTGTTTGCATAGGGCGGCATTGCCGACCATCACCGGGACGATATGGCTGACCGATGGCATTACCGGGATGCCGCGTTGGATCAGCAGACGCTTCGCCGTGGCGGCGCGTTCTTGATGCCTCACCCGCAGGTCGGGGCTAGCCCGCAGGAAGCGGATGCTGGCCAAGGCGGCGGCGGCGGTGGCCGGAGGCATGGAGGATGAGAAGATGAAGCCGGGGCCATAGCTGCGGACATAATCCACACAGGACTTGCTGGCGGCGATATAGCCCCCAACCACGCCGACAGCCTTGGCCAGGGTGCCTTGAATGATGGTGATGCGGTCGCGCACGCCATCACGTTCGGCCACGCCCGAACCTTCCGCGCCGTACATGCCGACGGCATGGACTTCATCGAGATAGGTCATGGCGTTATGGGCCTCGGCCACGTCGCACAATTCGGCCAGGGGGGCGATATCGCCATCCATGGAATAGACTGACTCGAACGCCACCAGTTTGGGGGTTTCCTTGGGATAGGCCGAGAGCAGCTGATCCAGATTCTCGGGGTCGTTATGGCGGAAGACATGCTTGGCCGAGCGGCCATGGCGGATGCCTTCGATCATGGAATTGTGGTTCAACTCGTCGGAGAACACCACGCAGCCGGGGATGGTCGCGCCCAGAGTGGACAGCGCGGTCTGATTGGCCACATAGCCCGAGGTGAACAGCAGCGCGGCTTCCTTACCATTGAAGGAGGCCAGCTCTTCTTCCAGCAGCACATGATAATGGTTGGTGCCGGAAATATTGCGGGTGCCGCCAGCACCGGCTCCGCAGCGCTCCAGCGCTTCGTGGGCGGCGGCGACCACGTCGGGGTGTTGCCCCATACCGAGATAGTCGTTGGAGCACCAGACCACGACTTCATATGTCTTGCCGTCACGGTAATTGAGGGCGACGGGAAAGCGACCGCGCTGGCGTTCCAGGTCGGCGAAGACCCGATAGCGGCCTTCGCTTTTCAGCTCGGCGATACGCTTGGCGAAGTAATGCTCGTAATCCATGACGCTCCTCCCATCGCGCCGCAGGGGCAGCGCGAGCCTTGGCGATCCTAGAGGATCGAAAAGGCGGCTTGCAAGTGTACTCGCTGTAATGGTCTGGGTATTTCTTATTGATACTCGGTCATAAGCAGTGTGCCGACAACTCGCCATGAGCTTCGTCAAGGGCGGCCCGGAAGCGCCGCAGCATCTCACTGATTTCATCAGGCGTGATGATGAGAGGCGGAGAAAAGGCGATAGTGTCGCCCATGGCGCGTAAGATGACTCCCTTGGACTGAGCCTTGGCGACCACCAATGCACCTGCCGCAAGCTTTGGGTCGAAGGGGGTCTTGGTTGCCTTGTCGGCCACCAGTTCCAGGGCGCCGATCAG
>JAYTWE010000202.1:0-1848 GCA_043744055.1 Magnetospirillum sp. | reverse complement strand
GGGTGGGGCGGGGCTCGGGGGCCTCGCCCTTGAAGCGGGCGGCGGCGCGGGCGTCGATCACCAGCTCACGGCCATTGGCGATATTGGCCTTCATATGCTCCAGATCGCGCACCAGCAGGTGGTTGTAATGGGAGATGAAGTGGCGGGTGCGCGGCACCGGCGGCAGATCCTCCACCTGACGGGCTTCACGCAGCCATTTGGGGAAACCGCCATCCAAGACGGAAACGTCGCGATGGCCGAAGGTGCGGAACATCCACCAGACGCGGGTGGCGGCGCTGGTAAAGCCACTGCCGTCATAGATCACGATCTTGTGGCCGTTGCCCAGGCCCAGCTTGCGGACCTTGCTGGAGAACTTTTCAGGCGCGGGCAGCATGTGCGGCAGGTCGGTATCGGATGCGGCAATCTCGTCGATATCGAAGAAGACCGCGCCGGGGATGTGCTCGGCGTCGTATTCCTCGCGCGCATTACGGTTCTGGCCGGAAAAGTACCAGCTGGCGTCCACGACGCGGACATCGGGCGCGCTGAGGTGATTGGCCAGCCACTCGGTGCTGACGAGAGCGTCCGGATTCGGATAGGTCATGCGGTCGTTTCCCCTGGCTTACTTGATCTTATCGGAACGCGGCTCAACCCAACCAATCGGGGACCGGCAAATTGCGCTCGCGCAGAAAGGCCGGGTTGAACAGCTTGCTTTGATAGCGGGTACCATAATCACAGAGAACTGTCACCACAGTGTGTCTTGGCCCCAGCATTCTGGCAACTTTTATGGCAGCCATGATATTGATGCCGCTGGAGCCGCCCAGAACGAGGCCTTCTTCCTTCACCAGATTGAAAATCAACGGTAAAGCCTCTTCGTCACTGATCTGGACCTGATCGTCGATGGGGGCATCCACCAGATTTTTTGTGATGCGGCCTTGGCCGATTCCTTCGGTAATGGAACTGCCCTCGGCCTTCAACTCGCCATGGGCGTAATGATTGTACAAGGCCGAGCCCATGGGATCGGCCAGCACGATCTTGATATTCCGGTTATGCTCTTTCAGCGCCATGCCGGTCCCAGCCAGGGTGCCGCCGGTGCCGACCGCGCAGGTGAAGGCATCCACCTTGCCGTCGGTCTGACGCCAGATTTCCTGACCGGTGGTGTGGAAATGCCCCATGCGGTTGGCGATATTGTCGAATTGATTGGCCCAGAGCACGCCATTGGGCTCGGTCTTGGCCAATTCCGCCGCCAGGGTTTCGGAATAGCGGACGTAATTGCCCGGATTGGCATAGGGCAAAGCCGGAACAAGGCGGAGATCGGCCCCGATCAGGCGCAGCATGTCCTTCTTTTCCTGGCTTTGGGTCTCGGGCATGACGATGACGGTGCGATAGCCCAGGGCATTGCCCACCAGGCAGAGGCCGATGCCGGTATTGCCCGCAGTGCCTTCGACGATGACACCGCCGGGCTTCAGCAACCCCTTGGCCTCGGCATCGCGCACCATGGCCAGGGCGGCGCGGTCCTTGACCGATCCGCCGGGATTGAGGAATTCGGCCTTGCCCAGAATCTCGCACCCCGTCTCCTCAGAGGCGCGCTTCAGGCGGATCAAGGGGGTGTTGCCGATGGCGTCCAAAAATCCGCTGCGAATATCCGTCATGATGGGTGTAGTTCCCACTTATTTGCCATCAATCTAATGTAACTTGTGCCGGGACAGGGTTCAAGAGGGGACGCGGTTAGCTGCAGGGCAATCGGGTGAAGGGATATCATCCTCTCTATTCCTCGTCACCCCCGCGAAAGCGGGGGTCCACGGTTGGAGCAGAGGAAATGCATGGCCGAAAAACGTGCCTGTGGCAGCATGGATTCCCGCTTTCGCGGGA
>JAYTWE010000201.1:0-10165 GCA_043744055.1 Magnetospirillum sp. | reverse complement strand
GCCTATGACTACACCGCCAAGGGCAATCTGGTGGCGGTGATTTCCAATGGCACCGCCGTGCTGGGGCTGGGCGATCTGGGCGCGCTGGCCAGCAAGCCGGTGATGGAGGGCAAGGCGGTGCTGTTCAAGCGCTTCGCCGATGTGGATTCCATCGACCTGGAAGTGGACACCAGGGATGTGGAGGAGTTCATCGGGGCGGTGCGCTATCTGGGGCCAAGCTTCGGCGGCATCAATCTGGAAGACATCAAGGCCCCCGAATGTTTCATCATCGAACAGCGCTTGCGCGAGCTGATGGAGATTCCGGTTTTCCACGATGACCAGCATGGCACCGCCATCATCGCCGCCGCCGGGCTCATCAATTCCCTGGACCTGACCGGCCGCGACATCGCCACGACCAAGGTGGTGGTCAATGGCGCCGGGGCGGCGGGCATCGCTTGCCTGGAACTGATGAAGTGTCTGGGTGTCCGGCACGAGAACGTCATTCTCTGCGATACCAAGGGGACCATCTATCAGGGCCGCACCGAAGGCATGAACCAGTGGAAGTCGGCTCATGCGGTTCCGACCAAGGCCCGCACCCTGGCCGAGGCGTTGGAGGGTGCCGACGTCTTCCTGGGCCTGTCGGTCAAGGGCGCGGTTACCGCAGAGATGGTGGCCTCCATGGCGGCGAAACCCATTATCTTCGCCATGGCCAATCCCGATCCCGAAATCACCCCGGAAGAGGTCAAGTCGGTGCGTTCCGACGCCATCGTCGCCACCGGCCGTTCGGACTATCCCAATCAGATCAACAATGTGCTGGGCTTCCCCTATATCTTCCGGGGCGCTTTGGACGTTCGGGCCTCGACCATCAATGAAGCCATGAAGATGGCCGCCGCCCGCGCCATCGCCGCTCTGGCCCGCGAGGATGTCCCCGACGAAGTGGATGCCGCCTATTCCGGTCGCCGTCTGCGCTATGGTCCCGATTACATCATTCCGGTTCCCTTCGATCCCCGTCTGATTTCCTCGATCCCCCCGGCGGTGGCCAAGGCGGCCATGGATACCGGGGTGGCGCGTAAGCCCATCATCGACATGGCGGCTTATAAGCGGGAGCTGTCGGCTCGCCTGGACCCGGCCGCCGCCAGCATGGAAGCCATCACCGAGGCGGTGAAGGCGCATCCAAAGCGCGTGGTCTTCGCCGAGGGCGAGGAGGAGAAGCAGATCCGCGCAGCCGTAGCGTTCAGCAATGCCGGTCTCGGCCATCCCATCTTGATCGGACGCGAGGAACGTATCCGCGCCTCCATGAAGAATATCGGTCTTCCGGCGGCGGAATCCCTGGAGATCATCAATTCCCGCCTGTCTCCCCGGACCAGTCATTACACCGATATGCTGTACGAGCGCATGCAGCGGAAGGGTGCGCTTTATCGTGACGCCCAACGTCTGGTGAATCAGGAACGCAATATCTTTGCCGCGCTGATGGTTCAGTCGGGCGATGCCGATGCCATGGTGACCGGCCTGACCCGGAATTACTGGCAGGCCTTCGAGGAAATCCAGAAGGTCATCGACCCCAAGCCGGGCGAGCTGATGTTCGGTATGACCGTCTTCATCGCCAAGGGAAGGGTGGTCTTCGTGGCCGATACCACCGTCATGGAAACGCCCTCGCCGGAGCACTTGGCCGATATCGCGGTCCAGACTGCTCATAAGGCGCGTCAGATGGGGCATGAACCCCGCGTCGCCATGATTAGCTATTCCACCTTCGGCAATCCCAGCAACGACCGCTCCGAGCGCGTGCGCGAAGCGGTGGAGATTCTGGACAGCCGCAACGTGGACTTCGTTTATGACGGCGAGATGGGGGCCGATGTGGCCCTGGACCCGGATCTCCTCAGTCACTACCCCTTCTGCCGCTTGAAGGAGCCCGCCAATGTGCTGGTGATGCCGGGGCTGTATTCCGCCACCATCAGCTCGAAGCTGTTGCAAAAGCTGGGCGGGGCCAGCGTTATCGGCCCCATTCTGGTGGGCATGTCCAAGCCGGTACAGATCACCTCCATGGATGCCAGCGCCGCCGACATCGTTAATATGGCGGTTCTGGCCTGTCATGATGCGTTGAAATAGGAACCCTTTTTTATGCCTCAGCGTGTTGCCGTCTCTCTTGGGCGGATCGTTTCGGTGACGATCCTGCTATCCAGCCCAAGCGGTATCATGCTGCTGATTCTGGCTGCCTCCGGCCATATCACGGCGGGGATGGTCCTGGGCATCTGGGCGTTGGTGACCATGGTCCTGGCGGTGATTGTTCGGAGCCATCTGGCCGATTTGGATGCCTTGGCGGCTTGGATACGCTCGCTGGCCATGGGAGGCGAATCCGGGCCGCCGCCGGGGCGCGAGAATGCCGCCTTGGCCGAGACGGTGGCCTCGGTGGGCAGTTTGCGCCGCGCCTGGCAGCAGAAGTCTTCTGAATTGGCGGAAGCCGCCCGGCGCAATGAAAGTCTGCTGGATAATCTGCCCGATCCGCTTCTCCTGTTGGATTCCACGCGCAAGGTCGTGCGGGCCAATCGCGCGGCAACCCGACTGTTCGGCCCCGAGATCGCCGGGCGCGACATGGCGTCCTTTCTGCGCGATCCCATGGTGCTGGAAGCCACCGAGTCGGTTCTGGCGGGCGAGGAAGGGGCGCGGGAATGCGAGTTCGCCCAGATGGTTCCGCTGGAGAGGGTGTTCATTGCACGCGTTGAACGCTTGCAGGGCCATCCTTCGGACGGCGGCACCGCTATTCTCACCTTGCATGACCTCACCACGGTCAAGCGCATGGAGCGGATGCGGGCCGACTTCGTCGCCAATGCCAGCCATGAACTGCGCACGCCGCTGGCCGCGCTTTCAGGCTTCATCGAGACTCTGCAAGGCCCCGCCCGCGACGACGAGGAAGCCCGCGAGAAATTCCTGGGCATCATGGGAGAACAGGCCGGACGCATGAGCCGGTTGGTGGCCGATCTGCTGTCCTTGTCCCGCATTGAGTTGAACGAGCACACGGCCCCCAGTCAGCGGGTGGATCTCGGTCAGCTGGTCGGCAATGCCGCCGAGTTGTTGAAGCCCCTGGCTCAGGCCAAGGGAATGACGATCAAGACCGCCATCACTGCCGATCTGGCCGCCGTTATCGCCCAGCCGGACGAGCTGGCGCAGCTGTTCCAGAACCTGATGGATAATGCGGTCAAATATGGTCGTGACAACACGGTGGTGGAGGTGACGGCCTCGGCCGCTTCCCGGCTTCCCAATGCCGCCGGGGCGGCTTTACGCGGCGGTCCGGCGGTGATGGTTTCTGTTCGCGATAATGGCGAGGGCATCGCCAAGGAGCATCTGCCCCGCCTGACCGAGCGGTTCTACCGGGTTGATACCGCCCGGTCGCGCAAGATGGGGGGCACCGGTCTGGGCTTGGCCATCGTGAAGCACATCGTCAACCGCCATCGCGGCCTTCTCACCATCGACAGCACCGTGGGCGAGGGAACCACCTTCACGGTTTGGCTGCCGGCCTCACCAGACTGAAAAACAGTAGGGCGGCCACCAGTCCCAGCACCGCCATGGTGGTGGACATGGGCCGTGCCGTCCCATCGAAAGCCAGTCCCGCCACCCAGCCGATTCCGGCTCCGCCCGCCATCTGGATGAAGCCGATTCCAGCCGAGGCGGTTCCCGCCATCTGAGGAAATGGAGCGATGGCTCCGGCGGTGGCGTTGGGCAGCACAAAGGCGGCGAAAGCGAAAAACATCATCACCGGCAGCAAAATCGAAGCCAGCCCCACCAGCCCCGGCTGGGCAAGGCCGGACCAGGTCAGCGCCGCCATGATGGTTCCGGCGGCGGTACATCCCAGGGTTCCCAGGCCGACCATGCGCTCGATGCCGACCTTATGGGTGACGCGGGCCGCGATGAAGCCGCCGATCAGATAGCCGACCGAGCCCATGGAAAAGCCAAAACCGAAATATTTGGGCTCCAGCCCCATGGCGTCGATCAGGATGAAGGACGAACTGGACAGGTAGACGAAGATTCCGGCAAACACCACGCTTAGGGTCAGGGTATAGCCGATGAAGGTGCGGTCTTTCAGCAAGGTGGCGTAATTCTCGGCCATGCGCCCGATGTCTAGGGCGGTGGGGTCGGGATGACGGTTGGTTTCATCCAGCAGCCGCCAGACCATGGCCAGCAGGGCCACGCCGAACAGCGCCAGCAGCCAGAAGTTGGAGCGCCAGCCGAACCAGGCGTGGAACCAGCCGCCGATGGACGGAGCAACCAGGGGGGCCAAGGCCATGGCGCTGGCCATATAGCTCATCACCTTGGCGGCTTGGTCCCGTGGGAAGATGTCGCGCACTACGGCTCGGCCAACCACCGGGCCGCAGCATGCCCCCAGCGCCTGAACGAAGCGCCCGAGAATCAGGGTCTCGATGGTGGGGGCAAAGACGCAGAACAGGCTGGCGGCGACGAAGATGAAGACGCCGCCCATCAAGGTGCGTCTGCGGCCGAACCGATCCGACAGCGGTCCATAGCCCAGCTGCATCACCGCGAATCCCACCACGAAGGAAACCAGGGTCATCTGCACCATGGCGGTGTCGGTCTTGAAATCTTTCGCCATGTCCGGCCAAGACGCCAGATAGAGATCGGTGCAGACCGGCCCGAAGGCCACCAGCAAGGTCAGCAGCACCGCCAAAGTGCGGGTGGGTTTGACAAGATGGGTCATGACGAACTTCCGTAACGATGCAGTTCGGGGCTATGGCGCTTCAGCCAGGATTTAGCGGGTTTGACGTCGCCCACCATCTGTTTCACCAGCCGCCAGAAATCAGGCCCGTGATTCATTTCGGCCAGATGGGCGGCTTCGTGGGCGACCACATAGTCTCGTACCCAGGCCGGGGCTAGGATCAGCCGCCAGGAGAAAGACAGATTGCCGTCGCTGCTGCAACTGCCCCAGCGTGATTTGGTGTCGCGCACGCTGACCCGTGCGACCTTGCGACCGATCTGGGCCGCGAGGTCGCGGGCGCGATGCGCCAGCACCAGCCTTGCCTCCTCGCGCAGGAATTCCTCCACCCGGCGGGGAACGTGTTCTTCTCGGCCCGAGACGTTGATGACCCCCTCTTCCGCCCAGACGCCCCGGCGAGCGGCGGGGTGGTGGCGGATCTCGTGCTCGACGCCCAGCAAGGGCACCGATGCGCCGGGAATCAGGGCGATGCTGTCGGGCAGGGTGCGCAGCCGGTCGGCGATCCAATCGCTTTGGCTTGTGGCGAAGCGTTCGGCTTCACGCTCGGCCATCCCCATGGGCAGCACCACCACCACGCCGCCGCCGGGGGTCAGACGCAGACTCATACGGCTGGCGGTGCCCGACCGGCGAATGGAAACGGACAGGTCGCGCCCTGCGACATGGAGGAGAAGCGCCTTGTTCATGGAGCGGTCATAACGCGTCCCAGCCGCAAAGAGCAAGTGAAGGAATTGACGGGCTGCCCCGCTTGCTGTCATTGGTTGAAGCCATGAGGTTGACGCCATGACATATCCCGCTCTTGCCGAAGACGCCGATAGCCGCCAACGCCGGGCCGCCGACCCGGAGGCTAGTGTTTGGGTCGCGGCCAGCGCCGGGACCGGCAAGACCAAGGTGCTGACCGACCGGGTGCTGACCTTGCTGCTGGCGGGGACGCCGCCTCATAAAATTCTGTGTCTGACCTTCACCAAGGCCGCCGCTGCCGAGATGGCCAATCGCATTCAAGGCAAGCTGGCCCACTGGGCTACCGCCAAGGATGACGGGTTGGAGGCCGAGCTGACCCGCCTGTTGGGCCGCAAGCCCGCCCCCCAGGAGCCTGTTCGGGCCAGACGTCTGTTCGCCCGTGTTCTCGACGCACCGGGCGGCATGCATATGGAAACCATCCATGCCTTTTGCCAGTCGCTGCTGCGACGCTTTCCGCTGGAAGCCGGGATCGCGCCTCATTTCCAGGTGATGGATGACCGCGATTCCGCTGAATTGCTCGATTCCGCCAAGCTGGAGGTTCTCAGCGCCGCCAGCGATGGGCGGGATGGGGACTTGTCGCGCGCCCTGGCCTTGGTCACCGGGCGGGTCCACGAGACCGCCTTCCCCGATCTGATGGCCGAACTGGCGGGCGAGCGCGGTCGGCTGGAGCGGTTGATGGAGCGCCATGGCGGCGTGGCCGGAGCGGTAGCGGCTTTTCGTGCCCGACTGGAGCTTGAGCCGGGCGAGACTTCTTCTCAGATTCTGGCCCGTGCCTGTGACGAGTCCCGTTTCTACGGCCCTGGGCTGCGCTCTGCCGCCGCCGCTTTGCTGGGAGGGACCAAAAGCGATCAGGAGCGCGGCGCCGCCATGGCGGTTTGGCTGGCTGATCCCCAAGGCCGGGTGGACGGCTTCGGGCGTTGGCGGCTGGTGTTCCTGACCCAGGGCGGCGATATCCGCAAGACGTTGTGCACCAAGGCGATCCGTGAAGGCTGCCCCGGCGTGGCGGATGCCCTTCAGGCCGAGGCCGAACGTCAGGTCTTTATTTTCGAGCGTCTGAAGGCCGCCGCTGTCGCCGAGGCCACCGAGGCTCTGCTGGTGCTGGGCGGGGCGCTGTTGGCGTCTTATAAGCGGGCCAAGGCCCTGCGGGCTCTGATGGATTACGACGACCTGATCCTGGCGGCCCGTGATCTGTTGGCGCGGCCGGGTGTGGCGCCTTGGGTTCTGTTCAAGCTGGATGGCGGCATCGACCATGTGCTGATCGACGAGGCTCAAGATACCAATCCCGATCAGTGGGCGGTGGTCGCCGCCTTGACCGAGGAATTCTTCGCCGGTCGCGGCGCGCGCGACGTGGTGCGCACCATCTTCGCCGTGGGAGATGCCAAGCAATCCATCTACAGCTTCCAACGTGCCGACCCGCGCGAGTTCGAGCGCATGCGGCAAAGCTTCGCTCATCACGTGCCGCTATCGGGGGGGCACTGGGACGTGGTGGAGCTGAATCTATCCTTCCGCTCCACCTCGGCGGTGCTCGACGCGGTCAATGCGGTGTTCGCCCCCGGTCAGCCCGGTCGTGACGGTATTGCCGCCGAGGGCGAGGATATCATCCATCTGGCCCATCGCCGGGGCTTTGCCGGGCGGGTGGAGGTCTGGCCGCCGGTGGAGCCTCGCCTCGCCGACGAAGCGCAAGCCTGGAAGCCGCCGGTGGAGCGTATCCGAGGCGATTCGCCCCGTACCCGGCTGGCGCGGCTGGTGGCGCGGCGGGTCAAGGCCATGATCGACACCGAACGGTTGGAGTCCAAGGGCCGTCCGGTGCGGGCGGGCGATGTGCTGGTCCTGGTGCGCCGCCGTGGCGGCTTTGTCGAGGATCTGGTCCGCGAGCTGAAGACCTGCAAGGTGGATGTGGCCGGGGCCGACCGCATGGTCTTGGCCGATCAGATGGCGGTGATGGATCTGGTGGCGCTGGGCAATTTCCTGCTGCTGCCCGATGATGATCTGACCCTGGCCACGGTGCTGAAAGGCCCGCTGATCGGCTTGACCGAGGATCAGCTGTTTACTCTGGCTTATGGGCGGGGGGAGGCGCGGCTGTGGGAGACCTTGAAACGTCGTATCCTGGTCGATCCCCATTTCGAGACGGCTTATACTACGCTCTCCGATCTTTTGGGCCAAGCCGACCGGTTGTCGCCCCATGCCCTTTACGCCCGCGTTCTGGGGCCTTTGGGCGGGCGGCGTCGGCTGCTGGCCCGGCTGGGCATGGAGGCGGAAGACCCTATCGACGAATTCATGGCCCTGACCCTGGCCTTTGAACGCGCTCATCCGCCGTCATTGCAAGGCTTCCTGCATTGGCTGGAGGCGGGCGATATCGAGATCAAGCGCGATCTGGAACAATCGGGTCGTGATGCGGTGCGCATCATGACGGTGCATGGTTCCAAGGGCTTGCAGGCCCCTATCGTCATCTTACCCGACACGATGCAGGTTCCCACCCGGTCGCCTCGACTACTCTGGCTGGGAGACGGTCTGGACGAGCTGCTGGCTTGGCCGCCGCGTGCCGAAGATATGGACGAGCTGTGCCGCGCCGGAGCCGAAACCCGTAAGCTGGCCACCCAGCGGGAATATCGCCGTCTGCTCTATGTGGCCATGACCAGGGCCGAGGATCGTCTGATCGTCTGTGGCTGGCGGACCCAGAAGGCCCCGCCGGAAGGGTGCTGGCACCGGCTGGTGCAAGGCGCACTGGAGCCCTTGGCGGCAGAAGAGGAAGACGCCTTCCTGGCTGCGGCGGGTGAGACCGAACATGCTCGCATCTTGCTGCTGTCTTGTGCCCAGACCGTCCCGGTGGATCAAGGCAAGGAAGGGGGGGCGAATGGGCGTCCTCCGTCTGTCTTGCCGGACTGGGCTTTGAACGAGGCCGGTGCCGAGCCGTCGCCGCCCCGTCCCTTGGCTCCTTCGCGCCCCGATGGCGAAGAGCCCACGGTGCGCTCTCCCTTGGCCGAGGCCGATGGCGGGCAGCGATGGCAACGGGGAAAGCTGATCCATCGGCTGCTTCAGACGGTTCCCGATCTGCCCGTCGCCGACCGTTCGATCGCCATGATGCGTTTTCTCAAGCGCCCTGCCTGGGGGCTGGAGACCAAGGATCAGCTGGCCATCGCCAATGAAGTCTCCGACATCATCGACCATCCCGGTTTGGCTGGGTTGTTCGGTCTTGGAGCAAAAGCCGAGGTTCCGCTGGTGGGCCGGATCGGGGATCGGGTGGTATCGGGACGGGTGGATCGGCTGGTGGTTTCCGAGACGGAAGTTCTGGTGGTGGATTATAAGACCAACCGCCGCCCTCCCGTGGCGGTCGATGAGATTCCCGATCTCTATGTGCGGCAGATGGCGGCGTATCGGCTGGCTCTGGCCTGTATTTACCCTCGCCACCGCATCCGCTGTCTGCTGGTGTGGACCGATGGACCCCGGCTGATGGAAATCGACGCAGCCCGTCTGGACGATGCCCTGGCCGGATTGGTGGGCGAGGAGAGTGCCTGACCTGACCTGTTCAATTCAGGCACTGGCCCGTCCTATTTCGGGCAGGGATGCCGTGCCGGATCGCTGGAATCGCAGACCGAGACATTGCGCAGGAAGCCTGCCCATTCCTGAAGCATTTGGGGGGGGACGGGGGCGATTTCGTTGCGCTCGAAGGGCTGCCCGCGCCAGATGCGCTGAATGACGTAAAGCGCCGCTCCGCCCCGGATGGCCTTGACCGCCACCAATCCGCCCAGGCCGGTCTGGCGGCCCTTGGTGCAGGTCACCGTCAGGGTTGCGACCGGATAGCCGTTGGTCTGAGCCTCGGTCACCGGACTGGGGCCGGACGCTTCGCAATTGGTGCGGCTGGCTTCGACAATGCGCTGGATGTGCTCGCGCGGGTCGGCGTGGGGATCGACCATGATCTGAATGGACATCATCTCTTGCCAGTTCTCGGTGGTTTGTCCCGGCGGTAATAACTGTCGGGAGATGGTGTTCTGGCTGGCGGTCGATCCCGCCATCTGCCAACCGGAAGGCGGCGTCATGACCAGGCGTTCAGTGATCTCGCCGGTGGTTGGCGGTGTTGGTTGCGTCTGCTGTTGGCGCGGTTGGGGCCGCATCTGCGCCCAACCGGCGGCGGGAACCAGAACCAGGGCCATGGCGGCCAGCACAGGAATCAGGCGCATGGAAATGTCCTTTAAAATGGTGCATCGCTGAGGCGATTCACCTGTTGTCCCTCATTCGCCGGGCGCATGCCTCCGCATGCTTGGCTACCGCGCCATGAGGCGCGCCGGGCTTTGCCCGCAACTCCATGCCAATGAGTAAAATCATTGGCATGTCGCTATCAATAAGCTTTCGCCAGAGCGTGCCGAACCACTTTACGCATCAAGGTGGGAAGGGCCTGCCGATCCAGATCGTCCAGCGGGCACCATACCCCGCGCGCCGCCGTGGCGCTGCCGGTTTTAGCGGTGGCCAGCGTTAGTTCCAGATGGAAGTGGGTGAAGCTGTGGCGGACCAGACCGGGCAGGATACGCCAATCGCCGATGACGGAGCCGGCCGGAATGGGGGCTTCGGCTCGGGCTTCGTCCAGGCTCCAGTCTTCGGGGCGCCATGGGGTTGAGGGAATTTCCATCATGCCTCCCAGCAATCCTTGTGGTGGACGGCGGCGTAACAGGACCTTGCCGCCCTTGGCGATGATCCAAAAGACGATGCCGCGCCGGGTGGGGCGTTCGGGCT
>JAYTWE010000200.1:0-4636 GCA_043744055.1 Magnetospirillum sp. | reverse complement strand
CCCATTACGGCCCGCTTGACGCCGCCTTTGGACGCGATCGGGTCCTGGGCGGCCTGTGTCATATCTTCGCGACCCTTGGCCCCGATGGTGAAGTGGTGGTCATGGGCAAAATCCATCGCTTAACTTTCGGCGAACGCGACGGCGGAACCAGCCCGCGCACCGAGGCCATCGCCACCGATTTCGCCAAAACGACCTTCACCAGCGTGCACAGCCCGGAATTGATGCAAGAAGCCTGGGAGAAGTACACCCTGCTCGCCACCTTGGCCGGTATGACCTGCCTGATGCGGGCCGATATCGGCGCCATCATGGCCGCCGCCGAAGGAGAAGCCATCGCCCGTGAAATGTATGAGGAATGCGCCCATATCGCCCAAGCGGCAGGTCACGCCCCCCGTCAGACAGCCCGAGACCTGGCGCTGGGTTTTGTCACCGACCCGGCATCGCGGCAAACCGCGTCCATGCTGCGCGACCTGGAATCCGGGGGCCGCACCGAAGGTGAACATATCATCGGCGACATGGTGGAACGCGCCAAGGCCAGCGGTATCACCGCTCCCCTGCTCCGCATCGCCCGCTGCCATCTTCAAGCTTATGAGATCAGACGCAGCCGGTCGTAAGCTTCAGCGGAAATATTCCTCGGCGGCGATGGCGAAGTTCAAGCCATCGGCATCCCGGATATGGAATGTGGTGATGCCCAGCAGATTCCCCGCCGCATCAAACAAACCGCCCCCCGACGAGCCGGGAGATATGGGAGCTGAAGTCTGGACATAGCGTAGGCCCTTAATGACCCTCAACCCCGAAACCAAGCCTTGCCCTAAGGTGGCTTCCAGCCCCTTGGGAGCCCCGATGGAATAGACGGTCTCTCCCACTTTGAGGTCATCCCAGGCCCGCACCCCCGGCACCGCCGAAAGCCGTCCCGGCGACACGGTCAGCAGACAACGATCCGTCTCCCCATCGCCTCCGGCGGGGACTGCCCTCACCATCTGGCTCCCCCGACGCAGCCAGATAACGGGCATCTGTTCTATCACGTGACAATTGGTCAGCAGCGTCCGCTCGTCCATAGCCACCGCCGAGCCGTAGCGCACGCGGTTCGACTTGAAGTCTTCATCGTTGCGGGCGGCGACGACCACATGGACGGATCGCCCGACCATGGCGAATAGCTCTTCCGCTCCCACCATCCGGCGGCCAGGAGTGCGCTGTAAGGATACGGACAGAGCTTGCCATGGCGGGAGCCTGGACGCGGCCGTGACGGTCGCTCCATGCCCGGCGGGAGAGACTCCCATGGCGGCAGGAACCTCAACCGGCCCCTGACGTTCCGGCAAGCGCCCAGGTCTCCAAGATGACGCGGAACCTTCCACCTTCACCCGGAGGTCACCGGGGACGGCCTTCGCCAACTCTTCCTTGAGGAAATAGGATTCAGTGACGCAATCACCATAATGAAAGCGAGCTTCAAACAGGGGATGGCCTTCGACACGCCCCGACAGCCGGGAAGTCCCAGCGGCCACCAAGGCCCAATACAAGGCCTGTGCATGGTTCTTTTCCAACCAGCCGCCTCGATCATGACCATGGGCCAAACGAAGCTGCGCCAGACAATTGCCATCGGAGGCAAGCCCGGTATAGATATCGGCGGCATCACCGGGACGGTCGGCTTCCAACAACAGCGCCCGCACCAGCCGCGCCCACGGAGCACCGTCAGAAGCGGCTTTGTCCAGATAGGTCCTGGCTTTGGCGGCATCCTTGGCCGTAACCCGACCATACCAATAAGCATCGAACAGCCGCCTCAACGCCGAAGCGCTCCCCGCCGAAGCCGCCTGATCCCACCAGACAATGGCGGATGCCGGATCATAAAGCCGATGAGACATATCGGCCAAGCCATCGCCCAGCAGCAAAGCAGCCACAGCGTCGCCACCATTGGCGGCGTCGGAACACTGCGCGATGTCGGAGGGATTGGCTGGCTTCCCCGTGCAGACGGCAAACGCCGACGCCCCCGCCCAATGGGCGAGGAAGACCGCCAGAACCCACACCCGCCACGAGCTCATGGCTTCTCCCTTGATGCTCTGACATGAAAGATGCGGAATACGAATTACCCGGAGGACATAGTACCCCGGACAACCAGCTCAGGTCTTCACCCTATTTTAGGATGAATCGAAAAATAACCCTGATTGAGGTTATGGAAGAGAAATCAGCGTCGGATTTCAAACGTCTTATGGGCCTCGGTCAGCTGCAACATACGCAAGACGTTATCGCGCGGATGGGCCAAGATAATGGTCGAGCCAGCATCGCCGACATCCTCGCGGGCGATATATAACAAGCCGAGTCCCACGGAATCGATGTGACTGAGAGCCGTCATATCAAAGATGATCGACTTGTTCCGATGAGGCGTCAACTGGGCCAAAAGCCCCTGGAAATCCTCATTGGCGGCAAAATTAAGCTGTCCCTCAAGAGCAACATGAACACTGGCGCCATCGTCACGGAGGCTAAACTGCACGGCCATCTCCTTTAATAATTACCACCTGCCCAGCAAGGGCTATTTTCATCCCGTCATCACCGGGAAAACGTCATCACCAGCGTCCTGCCACCATCTTCCGTCAGCAACGACGCGCAAATCCGATTGATAAGCCCAAGTCCACGGCCGCTTTTCGCTTCGGAATCCACATGATGAGTGAGCTGCTCGGCCAAAGTGAAGCCTTGCCCATGGTCAGACACCATCACGGTCAGAAACCCATCGCCTCGCGGCATGACATTAATCTCGATCCGGCGGTTTGACAGAACGGGATCGGCGAGGCGTTCCTGCATGACTTGGCGAAAGACGTGAAACCCCTCGGCATTGATCCGCAAATAAGGAGGAACTTCAAGATTCCCGTGCATGACCGCATTGCTGATGGCCTCGCCAAGGCAGATATCAATCAACTCGGCCGCTTCTCCGGGGGCGAGCGCCATGGTTTTCCGAATGGCCTCGCTCACCAGCTCCAACGTGCCGAGGGCGTAAACCGAACGTGTGGTCAAGGATAAGGAAATCCCCCCGGCCCGCACGGTTTCGAAACAGCGGAGCCCGACTCCCAGTAACCCTTCCATCCCCAGTTCGACAAAGCCGCCATAGGGATAAGCCAGACCGCGCCGCACCGCATCCTCGTCAGCGGCTCCCGTCAGAATATATCCACTGGACGTATCACCGATCTGACCGGCAAGGCGCAATCCCAATGCCTCGCATTGCTCGGTCAGATCATCGCTCGGGCTACCGTCCGCCAATATGGTCAGCGGGGGAAGCGGCCGACAAACCGAGAAGGTCTCACCACCGGGTCGTAAGGAGTCAATCATGTTCAGCCTCCCAACCTACGGATACAAACGGCGGTAAGATCGTCCTCGATGGGCATCCGAACACGATCGCAGAGCCCGTCGATCAAAGTCCCGACCCGCATCTCTCCCGTCGTAGTCAGCATATGGCGCACCAGCGAGGCCAAGCCCTCTTCCCCAAATATCTGCTCGTCATTGACCAGCGCATCCGTGATGGCATCGCTGTACATAAGCAAGCTGGCTCCAGGCGGGAATGCCTCGCGGTGCTCGGAATATTCCGGTGTCCGGCTAAGGCCGAGCGGAACACCGGAAGCATCCAGGAACCGGAATTCTCCATTGGCGATCAGCATGGGAGCCGGAGCACCCGCCGATGCCCATTCGATTTCGCCGAGTTCGCTGTCTACCGTGCATAAAAACATGGTGGCGAACTGGCCACGCCCCAATAGCCCACGTAGCGCCATGCCCAGAATTTTCAGCATAAAACCGGGCTTCAGACGAGGGTCCCAGTGATCGCTAATCAGGGCGTGCAGACGAAAGACATTCAAGGCGGCGCCGATTCCATGGCCACTGAAATCGAAGCAATAAAAGCTCATTCGGTTATTGCCGCAATCCAGGCATCCCCAAAGATCGCCGCCAATCCCTGACGAAGGCTCGAAGAATGCCTCGACCTCGATTCCCATTTCCGCCAGGCGGTGGTCGACTCTTTCAGGTCGGGGAAGCAGATCGAATTGCATATTGCGGGCGGCGGTCACCTCTTCAATCAGGTGGCGTTGCTGTTGGGAAATCCGCTCGATCAAAGCTTGACGCTCGATCTGACTGCCCATGCGCGAGATGGCGTAGCGAATGGCCCGGCCCACTGTTTTTTCCGGGTCATCGCTTTTGATGAGGTAATCCTGAGCGCCGACCTCAAGGGCATAGGAGGCGAAGCGCGGATCATCCATACCGGTCATGATGATAATCGGTGTCTTCGGAGCCGCTTCCTGCATTCGAGAGACCGTGGAAATTCCAGAAGAGTCCGGCAAGCTGAGATCCAAAAGAATCACATCCACCTCGCCCCCCCCCTGGACATGGGCGATGGCGGCAGCCAATGACGTCACATGGATCACCTCGAAAATCGGTGAGGACGACATGCGGAGGGCGTATTCAACCAGCTTAGCGTCACCCGGCTCATCTTCAACCAACAGCACATACAGCCGGTCCTTGTTGGGACGCCAGACAGCCAGTTGCGGCATGAAAGATGACTGCCGCAGAATCTCATCCCCCCCCCAGCCGGTGGACCTGCTCGGTAGCTTAACCAGACGCCCCCCCACCAGATCACTCATGCCCCACCCTTTAATTTACGAATCTT
>JAYTWE010000199.1:0-1552 GCA_043744055.1 Magnetospirillum sp. | reverse complement strand
CTGGGCTGGGAAGTGTGGTGCGACGGGATGGAAGTCACCCAGTTCACCTATTTCCAGCAAGTCGGCGGCATCGAATGCGACCCGGTGGCGGTGGAGCTGACCTATGGGTTGGAGCGTCTCGCCATGTATATTCAAGGCGTCGAGAATGTCTACGACCTGGACTTCAACGGTGCCCAGAATCCTGATGATCGCGTCACCTATGGCGAGGTCTTTCTTCAGGCGGAAAAGGAATATTCCGCCCATAATTTCGAGCACGCCAATACGGATATGTTGTTGCAGCACTTCTTGGATGCCGAGAAGGAATGCCAGAGCCTATTGGAAAAAGGCGTCAACCTGCCCGCCTATGACCAGTGCATCAAGGCCAGCCATCGGTTCAATCTGTTGGACGCGCGCGGCGTGATCTCGGTGACCGAGCGCCAAGCCTATATCGGCCGTGTCCGCGCCTTGGCCAAAGCCTGTTGCGAAGGCTGGCTCGCCAGCAGGAAGGGAGCATAGCCATGGCCGAGTTGCTGCTTGAAATCCTGTCCGAGGAAATTCCCGCCCGTATGCAGGCCCGCGCCGCCGACGATCTGCGCAAGATGGTCGGCGATGGTTTGGCTAAGAACGGCATCACCTTCGAGGCTTCCCGCGCTTATGTGACGCCGCGCCGTCTGATGTTGGTGATCGAGGGCTTGCCGGTGGCCGGTCCCGACGTGTCCGAGGAAAAGCGCGGCCCCCGTGTCGGCTCGCCCGCCCAGGCCATGGACGGATTCCTGAAATCCACCGGCATGAGCGTGGATCAGCTGGAACAGCGCGATACCGGTAAGGGCGTATTCTATTTCGCGGTCATCAACCGCAAGGGCCGCCAGACAGCCGAGGTGCTGAAAGAGGTCATCGAGGAGACCATGGCCGGTTTTCCTTGGCCCAAATCCATGCGCTGGGGACGTAACACCGTGCGCTGGGTCCGTCCGGTGCAGTCCATCATCTGTCTGCTTGATGGCGCGGTGATTCCGGTGAGCTTCGGCCCTATCACGGCCGGAGACATCACCTCTGGTCACCGCTTTCTGGCTCCCGAGACTGTCCGGGTCAAGGATTTCGCCGATTATCTGATCAAGCTGCGCCACGCCAAGGTCATGCTCGATCCGGTCGAACGCCGTCACGCCATTCTGTCGGGGGCCGAAGCCCTGGCCTTAGCCGAGGGTCTGACGCTCAAAGTTGACGATGGTCTGCTGGCCGAGGTCACCGGTCTGGTGGAATGGCCGGTTCCGCTGATCGGCTCCATCGACGACAATTTCATGGATGTTCCCGCCGAGGTTCTCATCACCTCCATGCGTTCGCATCAGAAGTATTTTTCGCTGCTGAAAGCGGATGGCTCGCTGGCGCCGCGCTTCATCGTGATTTCCAACATGGAAACCAGCGATGGCGGCAAGGCGGTGGTGGCCGGGAACCAGCGCGTCCTGCGCGCGCGGCTGTCCGACGCCAAGTTCTTCTGGGACACCGACCGCAAGCACAGTTTGCAAAGCCGCCTCCACAAGCTGGACGAGCGGCTGTTCTACGCCAAGCTGGGAACCTT
>JAYTWE010000198.1:0-9422 GCA_043744055.1 Magnetospirillum sp. | reverse complement strand
TCCAGGCGCGGAAGCCGCCTTCCACATGGGCCACGGGGCCAAGGCCCATCTCCTGAACCGCCTTGGTGGCCAGGGCGGAACGCCAGCCGGACTGACAGTAGAAGACGAATCGCTTCCCCGACCCGAACACGTCTTTAAAATAGGGGCTGGTGGGGTCGATCCAGAATTCCAGCATGCCGCGCGGCGCATGAAAGGAACCGGGAACCAGCCCTTCGCGTTCCAATTCACGGGGATCGCGCAGATCCACGAACACCACCTCGTCATTCCCATGCAGACCGATAGCGGTTGCGGTGGGGATGGTCTCGACGACCGTATTGGCCTCGTCGATCAATTGACGATGCGTCTTTATCAAAGCCATTACCTCACTCCTTTACCCAGCCAGCGTTTCACCATGGCTTTCAGTTCGGCGCGGGTTTGGAACACCGGCAGCCTGGGCTTGTCGATGGCGGTGGGTTCCACCGCCAGACCAATTTCCGAAATGCTGTCGTCCCATTCCATGGCGCGCACGATCAGCTCCACCTCGCCCAGAGTCACCCGGTCGCCGATGCCCGGATCATGGCCAAGCTCGCGCACCAGCCATTGCGACAGCACCATCTCGAAATCCGCTGCCGGAACCGGCAGTCCGTAGGAGATGGCCAGCTCCCTCATATGAATGTCCGGGGCAAGGGCAAAGTCGCCAAAAAACTGCCGATCCGCTTCGGCCGCCGGGGCGGCGCTAGCGAACAGCCGATCCAGATGGGGCACCCGCTCGGGCCGGGCGAACAGATAGGCGGTGTCGCCAGGACGCAAAATCCCGGCGGCATGGGCGCTGTAGGATTTGTCGTTGCGCAGAACCAAAGATGGTTCGGCCCAGCGCGGCAGACGGTGGCCGCGCGCCACCAAGGAATCGGCGACGATGCGATAGGCCACCAATTCATGGCGGGCTCCAGGAATTTCCAGCTCCATACGCTCGACCGGGCCGATACGCTTCGGCACGATCTGACGAAGGAAGCGGGCGACCGCGCCGATGGTCCAGCCCTGGAGTCCCAGGCTGACCAACACCACCAGAAAGGCCAAGATGAAGTAATCGCGGCTATGAGCAAGCCCCGCCACCATGGGCACGATGGAGAGCAGCACCGACACCGATCCGCGCAACCCAACCCAGGCGACAAAGGCGGTTTCGTTGCGATTGAAGCCGAAGGGCAATAGGCACAGCCACGCCGCCAACGGCCGGGCAATGAAGATCAACACAACGCAAATCGCCGCCGCTTGCGGCGCAAAGGCGGGGAATTCCGACGGTGTCGCCAGCAATCCCAGGGTCAAGAACATGACGATCTGAGCCAGCCAGGTCAGCCCATCTTGGAAACGGCGCATGGTTTCCGGCGCGTTGATTCCAGCATTTCCGGCAATCAGTCCGGCGATATAGACGGCGAGAAAGCCACTGCCGTGCAGCACGCCCGCCGCGCCGAACACCACCAGGGCCAAGGAAATGGCGGCCAAGGGTTGCAGGCCGCGCTCGAATCCCATGCGGTTCAGCGCTAAGACGATCAGCCCGCCTCCGAACATGCCGATTACCGCTCCCACACCGAACTCCGAGACGAATTCAGTCAAGACGCGCAACCCGGACACGTTGCCGCCATCGGCCAGAAGACTGACCAGAGTCAGGGTCAGAAAGATCGCCATGGGGTCATTGCTGCCCGATTCCACTTCCAAGGTCGAGCGGACTCGGTCACGCACATGGATGCCGCCGACCCGCAGCAAGAAGAACACCGCCGCTGCGTCGGTGGAACTGGTGATGGCCCCCATCAGGGCCGATTCCAACCAGGTGAACCCCAGCAGGTAGTGCACTGGAACCGCCACCACGGCGGTGGTGATGAAGACCCCCAGGCTGGCCAGGGACATGGCGGGCCATGCGGCGGAGCGAAAGGCTTTGACACTGGTGTGAAAACCCGAATCAAACAAGATGATCGCCAGGGCCACATTGCCGATCATATAGGCGGCATTGACATCATCGAAGGCCAGACCGCCCAGCCCGTCCTCACCCGCGACCAGGCCGACGCAGAGGAACACCAGCAGCAGCGGAGCGCCGATGCGGAAACTGAGCAGGCTGGAAAAGATCGAGAGCGCCACCAATCCCGATACGATCAGGATGGAGGCGTTCATAGTGTCAAGCATGGGCCGCTATTCTCCCCGTCTCCCTTCGTACATAAGCGACTTATGGGCCGTTGTCGAACCCCACCATGTGGAATTATGGGTTTGGCTGCCATGCGCCTTGCCCTAAGATGCGCCGCTCCATTCCTGTCGAGGTTGCCATGAAGTCACTGTGGTCAGATGCCGATGCCGAATCCTATGTCGCCAAATACGCCCCCAAGGGAGTGAACCGCGATCTGGCCCTTCGCGTCTACACCACCCGATTGCTGGGCGGCGATCCCAGGCTGGTGCTTCATGGCGGCGGCAATACCTCGTGCAAGACCAGCGTGACCGATCTGCTGGATGAGCCGGTGGAGGTCTTGTGCGTCAAGGGGTCCGGCTGGGACATGGGCGATATCGAACCCGCCGGTCTGCCCGCCGTGCGGCTGGCTCCGTTGCTGAAGCTGCGCCGGCTGGAGACGCTGGCCGACGAGGATATGGTGGATTTCCAGCGTGGCAATCTGCTGAACTCCTCCTCGCCCAATCCATCGGTGGAGACGCTGCTTCACGCCTTCCTGCCCCATAAGTTCATCGACCACACCCATTCCACCGCCGTGCTGTCGCTGACCGACCAGCCCGACGGCGAAGCCATCTGCCGCGACGTGTTCGGGGCCAAGATGGGCTATGTGCCCTATATCATGCCCGGCTTCGCCTTGGCCAAGACGGCGGCGGAGGTCTATGAACAAGACCCCACGGTGGAAGGGCTGATCTTGTTCAAGCACGGCATCTTCACCTTCGCCGAGACCGCCCGCGATGCTTACGAGCTGATGATCGCCAAGGTGACCTTGGCGGAACAGCGCCTGGAGAAGGGCCGCAAGCCGTTGGTGGCGGTGGCGGGCCTTCCCAAGGCTCCGGCCTCCCTGGCCGAGGTGGCTCCCTGTTTGCGCGGCTTGCTGGCGCAAGACCTGGGTGACGGCGCTTTTCGCCGCTGGGTGATGGATTTCCGCACCAGCCCCGCCATCCGCGCTTATGTGGACGGCGCCGAGATCGCCCGCTATTCCCAACAGGGCGTGGTGACTCCCGATCACACCATCCGCACCAAGAATTGGCCGGTGGTGCTGCCCGCCCCCGAAGCCGGAAAGATGGCCGAGTGGACCGAGGCGGCCCAGCGGGCCATCGACGGCTTCCAGGCTCATTACCACGCCTATTTCGCCCGCAACAACGCCCGTTCGGAATCCAAAAAGACCGAGCTTGACCCCATGCCTCGGGTCGCCCTGGTACCGGGATTGGGCTTGTTCGGTATCGGAGCTTCGGCCAAGGATGCGGCCATCGCCGCCGATATCGCGGTCAATACGGTGGAATGCATTTCTGACGCCGAGGCTATCGGCAGCTTCCAGCCGGTTTCCGAAGACCATCTGTTCGATCTGGAATACTGGTCTCTGGAACAGGCCAAGCTGGGCAAGGGCGCGGAAAAGGCGCTGGCGCGGCGGGTTGTCATTGTGACCGGCGGCGGGTCTGGTATCGGCGCCGCCACCGCCAAGGCCTTCGCCAAGGAGGGAGCCGAAGTGGCTGTCCTCGATCTCAACTTGGAAGCGGCCCAAGCTGCCGCCAAGGCCTGTGGCGGCAAGGCTTTGGGGCTGGCTTGCGACGTGACCGATGCCAAAGCGGTCCAGGCGGCCTTCAACACGGTGGTGGAACGGTTCGGCGGCGTGGATGTGGTGGTCAGCAATGCCGGAGCCGCTTGGCAAGGCACGGTCGGCGAGGTCTCCGACGAGGTTCTGCGGTGCTCCTTCGAGCTGAACTTCTTCGCCCATCAGAGCGTGGCCCAAAATGCCGTCCGCATCATGACCGCCCAGGGTACCGGCGGAACCTTACTGTTCAATGCTTCCAAGCAGTCCGTCAATCCGGGCCGGAATTTCGGTCCCTATGGCCTACCCAAGGCCGCCACCTTATTCCTGATGAAGCAATATGCCCTGGATCACGGCAAGGACGGCATTCGCTCCAATGCGGTCAATGCCGATCGAATTCGCTCAGGACTGCTGACGTCGGACATGATCGCCAGCCGCTCCAAGGCGCGCGGCCTGACCGAGAAGGATTATATGGCCGGTAATCTGCTGGGACTGGAAGTCTCTGCCGAGGATGTGGCCGACGCCTTCGTCTGGCTGGCCCGTGCGTCCAAGGTGACCGCATGCACCGTTACAGTGGATGGCGGGAATATCGAGGCAAGCCTGAGATAGAGCGTGCTTGAATCACTATGCGGGCTGAAACTCGGTATCGGGAGTGTCGCGGCGGCGAAGGCGGGCGATCATCTCCAGAGTCTTGCGGGCCATATCCACGGTGATGGAGGAATAACGTTCGGGATTCTCCACGACGATCAGGGCCTCGCCCTCGATCTCGTCCATCACCTCTTCATTGAAGGGCTTGTGCTCACCCGGAGAGAAATGAAGACCGAACATGCCTGAAAATCCCTGTCCCATGGATCAATAGGCCGGGATGTACCATACGAAAGGGCGCAATGTCTACTTCTTTAGGGTTAAATTATTCTAAAGTATTAGCATTACTACTCCTTCCGAGCAGATGCATGGCCGAGGCTGGGTCGAGTCGAACCTCCAGCCAAGACACTCCCCAATGGAGATGAGCGCCGGTGGCAAGGCCGGTGGCTCCAATGGCTCCGATAGTCTCTCCACGGCTGACCCGGCGGCCCATGTCCACATCCAGGCGGGACAGATGGGCATAGCTGGATATCAGGCCCAGCCCATGGTCAATCATCACCGTTTGACCGGTAAGGAACAGATCCGGGGCAGCCAGGATCACAATTCCATCAGCGGCGGCGCGAACAGGGTGACCCTTCGGAGCGGCGATATCGAGGCCGGAATGAGGCGCGCCGGGATTGCCGTTATAAACGCGCTGACTACCGAATACCCCCGAGATGATTCCGTCGGCGGGTAGGGAAAACCCGGTCAGAAAGAGGGCGTCCAGCGTGGCCCTGGATCGTAAGTCTCGCACCATGTCGCTTTCAGCTTTGATGCGGGCTATGGCCATTGGATCAGGCTCGACCTTCTCGCGCGGCAATCCTTCGATCCGTTGAATCGGCCAGTCCCGCTTTGCAATGGTCAGGGAACGGGACTCAACCTGATCTCCGTGGCGGATATCCAAGACTGCGGTGGGCGCGCAATTGCGCCCAAAGCCCAGCAGGAAGCGGCCCCCCGGCTCCACCGGCACCGCACGCCCATCCAGGCTGACCTGAGTCCCGGAAGGAACCCGGCCCAAGACAAGTCCGCCTTGCTCCAGTTTGCCGGTCAGCTCGATCCCAGAGGCCGCGACAGGACAGGCCAACACCGTCAAGGCCACGACCAGAAGAGCGGCAAGCTTATTTCGGCGCCCACATGATGGTGGCATCACCATCCTCTTTATTGCACAGCTCGGTGATGATGGCCGAAGAGACTCGGTTCGGGGTGACGCCATTGACGCTGAGCAGTCCCTTTTTCACCAACCGCATACCGGATGCGGCGCAGACACTGGGGGGGACGCCATGGGCGGTAACCACCGGGATGCCTCCCATGGAGCTGATTTTCAGTGCGCCGCCAAACATATGAGTGGCGGGGGCCTCACCCTGAGCGGCCTTGGTGATCTGCTCGACGAATCTGGCGATCTCGGTGCCGTCCGAGCTGGGAGTATCCTTGGCTCCGCTCCACCAGACCGCTCCTCCGGCCAGCACCAGAACACAAGTCACCCCGATGACGATCTTAGCAAGTTTGTTGTCGGAAATTTCTGTCTTCGGGATGTGATGCGCCGGGTGGGCATCATGCTTGGCGGCGGAATGATGGGGAGCCGGGTGGGCGGGAGGAACCGGGGGGCGAGGCTGGCGCTTGGCCTTGGCCACTTCCAGAACCTTGATACAGGCCTCGGCGGCTTCCCGCGTCGCGGCTGCGGTCGCTTCCGGCGTGGAGCCGGGCTTGATCGCCGCGATGATGGTCTTGATCTGATGGGCCAACTCGTCACGAAGGTCACGGGACCCTTCGCGCCGCAGCGTCATGGCCAAGGCAAGCCCGGCCAGCTCTTCCAGCTTGGCGGGAGCGTGCACCATGGGCATCTTCCGAACGATTTCGTGGAAGAAGGCCTCGTGCTCCTCGGGAGTTAGTCGCTTCTCCACTAATGGATCCAGTCCTAATCGGCCTGCCCAGTCCCGACTTCATCCTACCCGGACCCGGTTAAGGAGCCGTTAGCTTTAAGGTGGTGTGTTTCAGTTTGAAATCTGGCGACTGCCAGATTGTGCCGGAGCGTTATGGTATAGGTAAGAGCCCGCGCGATCAGAACCTACTTACCAAGCTGATTGTGGATATCGCTACACTTGACCACCTCACTGGCTGAAGCCCCAAGACGGCCAGAAGCACATCGAAAGACTTCGTATCATCGTCCGTGATTGTATAGGGAAAAGTTGTGGTCAAACCATAGCACGTAGTATATGCGGCCTTGTCGATAGCCCACCATTGGCTTCTTGCCGTTAAAGCGCAGCACCAAAAAATCAGTAATATCTTCCGTTATGAAAACTGGTAACGGAGCGTGAATTTGTCCCTTTGGTATCTTCTCAGTACCAAGGCCGTGCTTTGGCGCAAGCGTAACATCGTTCCAGGTCATAGCTCTTCGACGAAACATTGCTTCGGCTACCTGCGCCTTGTCATCTTTGCAAAGCTCTGAGAAGCAGTAATCACCAGGCAGCACTCGTTCCAGAGAGAACGCAATGGTCTGCTTACTCGCATCGTCGGGTGCCTGGGCGTCGAAGCGACGACCCTTCTTTGCCTCCGGCTGAGGTATCCTCATCGGCTTCACCATCGACAATCACCGTAGGCGAGTTAAGAAATACTGCCGCATTTCCTCCACAGGGATTTCGTCTGCGGCCTTTTCATGGGACTGCCAAGGTAACTCCTGGTGGGTCATCTCTCGCAGACGCCACGCCGAGAATTGTCCAAAAACATTATTAATCTCGTTGAGTAGGCCAATCTGATCCTGCGAGAAAACCGCCTCAGCATTAAATGCGACGGGTGCCGGGATCGGATTTGAACCGTTGTTTTTAAACTCATGATAAAGCGCGGGCACCACGGGGCCATGAGCCCACGCCTGGATTGGCTCGTTGAAGAGAGGATTGCCAGTAATTGCTGCGTGAAAGCCCTGAGCGTAGTAGACCAGCTTCTGGAGCTTGAGGTTCGATACACCCTCGTCGTCATCCGTTCCAACGTTCCTTGCGAGGAAATAATTTGCCACATCAATTGCACGGGGCATTTTGTGACCCTCCCACAAAATGGGCACCTTATAGACGCTCAGTCTGCGTCGTGTGGCCCAGTTTTCAGATCACACGCACAATGCGCAGATCAAGCCGCCAGGGAACGTATGGTGTACATGTTCTGTTCTCGGCACGATCTCATATATGGGGTATCCCGTCAAGAAATCCCCACTTGACAACAAACCCTCATCAACGCGCCTCGAATTTCAAACTAAGACGCTACCGCTTAAGGTGGTTTTGCTCCCGCCTCGAAAATCTGCTAAGAACCCGGCAGTTTCCTTAGACTTAAGGTTCATCATGTCCGTTCTGGTGCCCGTGTCGTGGGGCGAGATCATCGACAAAATCACTATTCTTGAAATCAAGGCCGAGCGTCTGACCGATGCCGCCAAGCTGGCGAACGTCAATAAAGAGCTGGGAGAGCTGGTCGCCGTGCGCGAGCGCGAATTCCCCGCCCATGCCGGTCTCGCGGTCTTGTCGGCCGAATTGAAAGCCATCAATGAAGCGTTGTGGGTGATCGAGGATGACATCCGCGATTGCGAGCGCGCCAAGGATTTCAGCCAGAAATTCATCGACCTGGCCCGCGCCGTCTATGTCACCAATGACCAGCGCGCCGCCTCCAAGCGTAAAGTCAACGATCTGCTGGGCTCGGCCCTGGTGGAAGAAAAGTCCTACGCGCCATATTGAGGTGATTGCTTCAGGCAACTCGCCTCAACCTTAGGGGGATGTAGTGAAGCTTCATCGTCTGACAGACCCCATCATGGGGTTGGAACGCCGTCTGTCATCCCGCCGGGGACCGGCATCGGGAGTTCTGCTGCTGTCGGCGGGGGGGCTGGGCGACACGGTTCTGTTCTCGCTGCTGCTGCCGCGCTTTGCCCGATTGGCGCGACCGGGCGAAACGGTGACAGTGCTGTTGCGCTCCGATTCCGCCAAGATGAGCTTTCTGTTCCCCCTGCATATCCAGGTTCTCAAGGTGGATTTCGGAAAGCTGCGGCAGGTCGGCTATCGCCGCGCCATCATGGCTGATCTGTATCGCACTCATTATCGGCTGGTCGTATCCACCGATTTCCTGCGCCATCCCCATTTGGATGAAGCCTTGGCCATGGCCTGTGGCGCGCCCGAAAGCGCCGCCATGGCTCCCCGTCCCTGGCCCAAGCATGATCGCAGCCTGAACGCCAATGGCCGTCGCTGGGGGCGGGTGTTCGACTCGGGAGCCGTCCGCCAGGACAAGGTCATCCGCTGGGCACGCTTCGCCGACTTCCTGACCGGCACGACCGAGGCCCCGCCGATGGTGACCTTGTCGGCGGATCAGATCCCCGTGGCGGTACCGCTGCCCGACCCAACCATCTTCATCCAACCCTTTTCAGCGGTGAAGGCCAAGCAGAGTCCGCCGGATCTCTACCGCGCCATTATTGCCGCTTTACCGCCGGGCTGGCGAACCCGCATCGCCGGTCATCCCAGCGATCTGGATAAGAACCCGGACTACCGGCCTTTACTGGACCTTCCCGGAGTCTCGTTCGAGCCGGCGCCCTTTGCCGAACTGGCGGGAATGCTGCGCTCGGCCCGGCTGGTGATTTCGGTGGATACCGCCTGCATGCATCTGGCCGCCGCGCTGGGAATCCCCACTTTGTGCTTGGCCAGCGCGGCATATGTGGGAGAGATCGTTCCCTATGCCCATGCGGTGACGCCGCAATCGGTGAAATTTGTATGGCAGCCCATGGATTGTGCCGGTTGCCTTGGGGATTGCCGTTTACCTCTGGTGAACTCCATGTATCCTTGTATCGCCGCCTTGGATCGAACCAAGGTAATGGCAGAGGTGGCTCGGATGACGGAGGTCGGCTCATGAAGATCGCTGCGCTGCTGGACCCGCTGCTTCGTCTGTACTTGCGCTACAAGCACCGACGCAAGCGGTCCGAGGGCATTTTGCTGGTCAGTTCACGCGGCCCGGCCGAGATGGTCTTCCTTTCGGCGGTCCTCAGCCGGTTCATGCGTTTGGCCGGGATGGACGAAGCGGTAACCTTGCTGTGTCGCCCCG
>JAYTWE010000197.1:0-3855 GCA_043744055.1 Magnetospirillum sp. | reverse complement strand
AAGGCGTCCAAGACGGACCGAGCAGCCCCGACAAACTGTCCATTGCGAATACCATAAACCGGTGAGTAATCAATGGCTTCGACTCCAACAACCAGATCGCGGGCCAAGGCGTCACCTGCGGGAGCTATCAGTATGGCGCACAGAGCCGAAAGAATTACCGAACGAGCCCTCATCGCGACTTTCCATTCCAGTTTGACGATACCGGAGTGAACCATGGCGCGAGTATTCCGACAACCATACCAAATGGCAGCTAGATCCTAGGGTCAGGACGCCATGCGGCGACAAAGCCGTCGATCCCGCTTTCGCTGATCCCAAGATCGTTAAGCTCCCGATGGTCAAGCTGGACTAACTCGGCACGTAGCTCTCGCCGCGCATTGAGAATTTCCAAGGCTCCAAACAGCTTTGTGCGCACGAACCCAGCCACGGCGGAGATAAAGCCCGTTTGAAGCGTAACGGAAGCATTGCTGTTCACTGTGGGGGAGAGGGACATAATGACCACCTTGGATTTTGGAACTTCTTTAATCTAGATAGGCAATATCCCCCTCTTAGAGCAAGCTTTGCTGCCGCATAGGGCCATGCCATAAACGCGGGGACGCACGCGTCTACCCATTTCAGGGTGGATGGGTTTAAGCTATGACGACGGTCGAGATGGACGAGGTGTTCACCGGTCTGAACCAAGATGTCCGATATTCAGGGGAGAATTCCATGAAGTTTGTTGTTGTCGCCGCGGCCTTTGCCGCACTCGCTTTCGCCGCCCCTGTTCAGGCTGCCGATGCCCCGGCGTCCTTCACTGTGTGCAAGACCTGTCATAAGGTGGATGCGGGAGCCAATGGTATCGGCCCCAGTCTGTTCGGTGTCGTAGGGACGAAGGCCGGAACCGTTGCCGCCGCTTTCAAGTATTCCCCCGCCATGACCGGTTGGGGCAAGGTTTGGGATGATGCCAGCCTTGCCGCCTATCTGGCTGATCCCAAGGGCTCGATCCCCGGTAATAAGATGGTGTTCGCCGGTGTGAAGAGCCCCGACGATATCGCCGCGATCATCACCTATCTGAAAACATTGAAATAGCGGCTAGACGTGACGATCTCATACCAAGTCCCGTTGATCTGTTTCAATCAATGGGACTTGGTATAAGGAGGGCTTTCATGCACCGTCTGTTGCCGCGTAATCCCATCGGGTCCCTTCTGGCATCGGTTCTGGCCGTCTTGGGCGGTGCGGGGCCGGTCACGGCAGGGAGTGCGCCAGACCGCCTGGATTGGTCGGCTCTGCCCCTGCCTGCCTTGAGTGGAGGAGATCTGAAGGCGGAGACCTTCCGCGATCAGGTGGTGCTGGTGGTCAACACCGCTTCTAAATGCGGCTTCACCCCTCAATATGAAGGGCTGGAGGCCTTGTGGCGCGAATATCGCGGCAAAGGGCTGGTGGTGCTTGGCGTGCCTTCCAACGATTTTGGGGCTCAGGAACCCGGCTCCAGCGCTGAAGTGGCGACGTTCTGCGAGATTAATTACGGAGTGGATTTCCCGCTATTGGACAAGCAGGTGGTGGTGGGAGCCAATGCTCATCCGCTTTACCGCTGGGCGGCGGAACGAACTGGGCCGCTGGGGCTTCCGCGTTGGAACTTCCACAAATTGCTGATCGGCCGTGACGGGCAATTGGTGGATTGGTTTTCCAGCATGACCGCCCCCGATGCGACACGTCTGCGTTCCGCCTTGGACAAGGCCTTGGCGGAGGGGAAACCTTGAGCGAATGAATGACATCATTCATTCGAAATTGTGGGCATTCGAAATTGCGGGCAAGGCCCGGCGCGCCTTGTGGCGCGGAAGCCAAGGCGGGCGAAGACCGCCGCCCGGCAATTGAGGGGCATCAATAAAGAAAGGGCCGGACGTTGCCGTCCGGCCCAAGTTTCGGCTCGTGAAGGGAGACACTCCCGGTTCTTCGCAGAGGACTCGAAATCCAGAACCAGGTGCCGTCGAGAGCCACCGACAGCTAAAGCAAAGCCTCATCCATCCCCATAACCACGGATGCGCCCGAGGTGACGGCGCATTCCAGGGCTGCCGCATGGGGCAAAATGTGTTCGGCGTAGAAGCGGGCCGTGGATAGTTTGGCGGTGTAGAAGCCGTCATGGTCCTTGCCTTGATCCACGGCGGATTTGGCGACCTTGGCGGCCAGGGCTATTTGCTGGCCTCCCACCACCACGCCCATCAGTTCCAGCATGGGGACAGCGGCGGCGGCGGCCAGTTGCGGGTTTTCGGCTCCGTCCGTGACAAGCCAGTCCACCGCCAGACTGGCGGATGCGGCGGCGGCGGCAAGGCGGGTTCCGACGGCGCGCAGATTGGCATCCGCGCCAGCGGATAACTCGGCGGCAAGGGCGGTGATATCACCCAGCAGCTGGCGGGCGAAGGCTCCCTTGTCGCGCAGGATCTTGCGGTTGACCAGATCATTGGCCTGGATGGCGGTGGTGCCTTCGTAGATGGTGGTGATGCGGGCGTCGCGCAGATGCTGGGCGGCTCCGGTTTCCTCGATATAGCCCATGCCGCCATGGACCTGAACCCCCATGGAAGCGATGGTCTGGCCCACTTCGGTGCACCAGCCCTTGGCGATGGGAGTGAGGAACTCCACCAGCTGCGAGGCCTGATAGCGGCGGTTGGGGTCCAGTTCGTGATGAACGACGTCCGAGGCGGCGGCGGCGGTGTAGTGAATGCCGCGCATGGCCTCGATCTGGCATTTCATGGTCATCAGGAGGCGGCGCACATCCGGGTGATGGACGATTCCGGCCGAGCTGGCCCCGGTCCAACCGGCGGGCTTGCCCTGGACGCGGTCGCGGGCATAGTTGACCGCTTGCTGATAGGCGCGTTCCGCGATGGCGAGGCCCTGGAGTCCCACCGCGAGGCGGGCATGGTTCATCATGGCGAACATATATTCCAGGCCGCGATGGGGCTGGCCGATCAGCTCGCCCACCGCGCCGTCGTGATCGCCAAAGGACATGACCGCCGTGGGGCTGCCATGGATGCCCAGCTTATGCTCCAGCGAGACGCATTTCACGTCGTTGGGCTGGCCAGGGGTGCCGTCGGCATTGATGAGGCGCTTGGACACCACGAAGAGCGAAATACCCTTGACGCCGGGCGGGCCGTCGGGAAGCCGGGCCAAGACCAGATGGATGATATTCTCAGCCAGATCGTTGTCACCATAGGTGATGAAAATCTTTTGGCCGCTGAGGCGATAGTGATCGCCCTCGGGAACCGCTTTGGTCCGCACCGCCGACAGATCGGACCCGGCCTGGGGCTCGGTCAGATTCATGGTGCCGGTCCATTCCCCCGAAATCAAACGGGGAAGGTAAAGCGCCTTCTGGGCCTCGGAACCGTAAATATTGATGGCGTTGACCGCGCCCTGGGTCAGCATGGGACACAGAGTGAAGGCCATATTGGCCGATTGCCACATTTCGTGAACGGCGGTGTTGAACAGATTGGGCAGCCCCATTCCGCCGAATTCCACAGGAAAGGGCAGACCGTTCCAGCCGCCATCCACCAAGGTGGTCCAGGCTTCCTTCCAGCCCGGCGCGGTGCGGACCACGCCGTTTTCCAGCTTGGCGCCGACTTCGTCACCGACTCGGTTCAGCGGCGATAGCACACCTTCGGCGATATGACCGGCTTCGGTCAGAATGGAATCGGCCGTCTCGCTGGTGGCGTCTTCGAAGCCGGGCAGGGCGGTGATGGTCTCAAGTCCCACCACCTCTTCCAAGGTGAAGCGGATATCGCGCAGCGGCGGAATATAGGTGGTCATGACTTAGTCTCCCAGTGCTGCGGCCAACTCAGGCAATACCTTGAACAGATCAGCCACCAGGCCGTAATCGGCGACCTGGAA
>JAYTWE010000196.1:0-1987 GCA_043744055.1 Magnetospirillum sp. | reverse complement strand
GCTGCGCCCGGCTTCTCTTACTGTTCCGGCCAGGAATGAACGGTTGGCATGGGTGATCTTGTCCGCCAGCTGGTTGAGGGTGATGCCGTACAGAGCCAGCTTCTCGGCATCCGGCTCGACTCTGATCTGGTTGTGTTTGGCCCCCGACAGATAGGTCAGGCCCACGTCGTTCACTTTGACCAGTTCGTGGCGCAGTTGATCGGCCAGCTCGGTCAGCGCCGTGTCGGTCCAACGTTCGGCCATTTTGGATGACAAGGTCAGGACCACGATGGCCACGTCGTTGATGCCGCGACCGATAATCAGTGGCTCGGGAATGCCGACGGGGATATGGGCCAGATGGGCGCGGACCTGTTCATGCACCCGCAGGGTGGCGATGTCTTCGTGAGTGCCCACCTTGAAGCGGGCGGTGACCACGACCCGGTCGTCGCTGGTCTGGGAATAGACGTGTTCGACCGCGTCGATCCCCTTGATGATGTCTTCCAGCGGTTTGGTTATCAGTTCGGCGGCGTCGGCGGCTTTCAATCCGTCGGCGGTGACCATGATATCCACCATGGGGACGCTGATCTGGGGTTCTTCCTCGCGCGGCAGGGTCATCAGGGCGATCAGGCCTAGCGCCAGCGAGGCCAGCAGCAGTAATGGCGTCAGCGGTGAGCGGATGAAGGCCTTGGCGATCTGGCCGGATAGGCCAAGCTTGACCGGGCTCACCATGTCACCACATCGCCATCGCGTAGGCCCGACAGGATTTCAATGCCGTCGGCGGTGATCTGACCGGTTTGAACCACCACGTCCGAGCCGCCCTTCAGGCGGATGGTGTCTAGCCCGAAGCGGCGGAAAATCGCGGATATTGGAACCATGAATGTATCGCGGCTGCCGGTGCTTATATGGACCGGGATACGCTCTCCGACGAAGTAGTCGCTGAGTCCCTCGACCTCGACATCGGCGGTGACGCGGCCATTCTCGATGCGGGGATAGACCTTGCGGATCGTTCCCGGGCGCGGTGGTTGATCGGTGGAGATCAAAGCGCGCGCCCCCACCAAGACGGTGTCGCCGATCTTGATGAAGCGGGCGTGCCGCTCGGGCAGCGCCAGGCGCAAAGTGTAATTCTCCACTGCAATGGTGGCGACCATGTCTCCGGGCAGGACCACGCTGCCCTCGGTGACATGCACCTTCAGAACGCGGCCATTGGCGGGGGCCAGGACGGCGCCTTCGCCGGAGCGTTCGGTCAGGACCGTGCGCTCTGAGCGGGCCGAGGCGATGGCGCGTTCGGAGACTTCCAGCCGGGTTTGGGCGGAATCCAAACGCATCTTGGTGCCGGCTCCCTTGTCGAACAGGTCCTTGGCGCGTTGCAACTCGGTGGCGGCGAGATCGCGCTCGGCCTCCAGCGACTTGACGCGGGCCTCGGCGCCACCGATCTGGGGCGCCAGCTTGGAATCGGCGATGGTGGCAAGGCGCTGACCGGCAGTGACCTTCTGGCCCTCATCGGCATCGAGGCGAGAAACCGTGCCGCCCAGGCGAGCCCTGGCGCTGGTCTCATGAAGGCTTTCCACCGTGGCCGCCACCGCTTTCATGTCATCCACGCGCCGGGGGTGAATCTCCAACTCCTCCGCCCAGGCAGGGGACGTGAGGATAAGCGCGATGAATAGGGTGGACGCTCTCATGGGAAGGGGCCTTCACAGTTTGGACTTGATTGTTATATTAGATAATACTAATTTTACAAGCATCGCCTTGATTTAGAGGAGTGCCCCATGACCATCGACCGTGCCGTAATGGCCTTTGCCGGAGTCATGATCCTGCTCAGTTTAACCCTATCCCAGAGTCATAGCGTCAACTGGCTATGGTTCACCGCCTTTGTCGGGGCCAATCTGCTTCAGGCCTCTTTCACGGGTTTTTGCCCTTTGGCCATGATCTTGAAGCGTTTTGGTCTGAAGCCGGGCTGTGCTTTCCGCTAACTCAACGAGAGAACATATACTTTAGATGAATTGTATAT
>JAYTWE010000195.1:0-13903 GCA_043744055.1 Magnetospirillum sp. | reverse complement strand
GGATCGCGGGCTGGCCGGTCTCGGAATCCACCTCCACCTCGCAGATATGGCAGCCATTGGGAAAGGTGGAGGCCTGAGGTTTGAAGCGCAGACTGGCCGAGAGAGTCTGACCATGCTCCCTCACCGTTTCCATGAAGGCGACCGAGCGCGCCCCCACTGAAAACCGTCCGGCCTCGAAGCGAAGCTCGGTCGTTTCGGCTTGCAGCAGCCCCGCCGCCACTGGCCGCATCTGCTCCACCACGACGTCGATGGCCTGGGCAATGGCCCCTCCCTGCTGGGAGAGCGAGCGCGATCCTCCGGTACCACCGCCGTCTTTAATGCGCCGGGTGTCGCCTTGAATATAGCGGATGGCGGCAAGGTCCAGCCCCAGTTCCGCCGCCACCATCTGGGGGAATGCGGTCTCGTGGCCCTGGCCGGAGGATTGGGTTCCCGCCAGCAGTTCGGCACTCCCATCGGGCGCGATGGTCAGAACCACATCTTCGCCGCTGGTGCCGCCGCAGACCTCGATATAATAGGCCAAGCCGATGCCGCGCAATCTGCCCCGCTTCGCCGCCTCGGCCCGACGCGCCTCGAATCCCGCCCAGTCGGCCCGCGCCAAAGCCCTGTCCATCACCAGGGAGAATTCACCGGAATCATAAGTGTGCCGTCCGGCGCTGGTATAGGGAAAGGCTTCGGGAGCGATGAAATTGCGCCGCCTGATCTCTACCGGCGACAGTCCCAGGTCGCGGGCGGCCACATCCACCAGACGCTCAATCAGATAGGCCGCTTCCGGCCGCCCCGCGCCGCGATAGGCATCCACCGGACTGGTATGGGTGTGGACGCAACGCACCCGCCCATGGAAGGCGGGAATATGGTAAACCCCGGTCAGCATGCCGGTCCCGGCCAAGGTGGGAACGAATGCGCCGTAAAGCGAGACATAGGCCCCGATATCGGCCTTGGTCTCCACCCATAGGGCGAGGAAACGTCCCGTCTTATCCAGGGCAAGCCTTGCCTTGCTTTCATGGCCGCGCCCATGGGTGTCGGTCAGAAAGCTTTCGCTGCGATCCGCGGTCCAGGTCACCGGCTGCCCCAGTTTCCGGGCGGCGGCCAGGACCAGAATCTGTTCGGCGAAGGGGCTGATCTTGAGACCGAAGCCGCCTCCCACATCAGGTGTAATCACATCCAGGCGATCCGGTTGCCACCCCATGATGGCGCAAATGCCGTCCCTGATCTCGTGAACGCCCTGACTGCCCGATATTAGTTCGAACCGCCCGTTTTCCAGAGGTTGGGCCAGACAGGCGCGAGGCTCCAGCGCGGTGGGAGCCAGCCGGTTGTTGAGAAGCTCCAGCTCCACCACATGGGCGGCTTGGGCCAAGGCGGCCGCGACCGCCTTGGCATCGCCCATCTCCCAATCCAAGGCGATCTCCGTCGCGGTGGCGATGGAGCCCGCCGCCTTCAGCGGAGCATAATCCACCAAGACCGCCTCGGCGGCATCGCGGGCCTGGGTCGCGGTTTGCGCCACCACGAAAGCCACCGGCTCTCCGGCATGACGGACCCTTGGCCCCGCTAGGACCGGGCGGGGAAGCGGATCGGGCTGGCCCTTGGGCATGAAGCCGCAGCGCATGGGGCCGATTCCCTCTGCCGCCAAATCCTCGTAAGTCAGGATCAGCAGTACGCCGGGCATCTCCCGCGCCGCCTCGGCGTCGATGGTGATATGGGCATGGGGATAGAGTGACCGCACCGCCCAGCCATGGACCTGACCGGGATAAGCGATGTCGTCGGTATAGCGCCCCTTCCCGGTCAGAAAGCGAAAGTCTTCCGTCCGCTTGATCGATTGCCCGATGCCGAAACGCTTCACTTGCCGATCTCCACCGCTTGGAAGGTGCTGGCGCGGAACGAGACCGACCAGTGATTGGGGGCCATCCCCGCCTTGGCCCGAAGATGGGTCAGGAATTGGCGCTTATCGGGCAATTGCTCCCAGACCGAAGGCAGGAACAGGGCGCGCTTGCCGCCATCTTCGATAATCAGTCCATCCACCCGTACCCGCAACTGAGCCAGCAGATCGGCCTCATCCGTAAAGCTCATGGGGACCGGCGGCGTCAGCACCGAGACCGATAGGGCGATATGGTCCAACTCTTCTTCACGCAGCGGCGGGAAGCGTGGATCGGTGAAGGCCGCCTTGAAGGCGTTGTCGGTGATGTCTTCGGCCAAGGGCCGCCACGCCACCGGCGAGCCGATGCAGCCGCGAAGGTCACCTTTGGAATGGAGGGTCACGAAGACCGCGCCGGGCTGGGCCAGTCTTCCTGGCCGATCCACCGGCGGAGTGGCGGGCTTGCCAAATTCCAGCCCATGACGGATGGAGGCCCAGGCAAGTTCGACCAGCCGCTCGCCCATGGCCTTGATCTCGCTGGTTTCATCCATGTTTGTCGCCGCCTCTTTTTCATAGAGAGCCCAAGAGCCATACCCGACCACCCGATCCTTCGGACCAGCAGTATCGCCTGAATTGCGCAGGTCCAGAGTCACGATCTCCATACCGCGCCGTTGCGCCGCCACCAGCAGACCGCTCACCGGAATCCGACCGCAGGCTCCGTCGTGGGTGATGGCGGCGGGGTCGAAGCTTTGGATGGCGGCGGCGGTCTGGCTGTCCAGGCTTTGGCAACCGGAATAATCGAGGAAATGGGAGAGATCGGTGGAAACGACGATCACAGTCTCGTCGCCGCCCCAGACGGCGTCAATCACGTCGGCCACCATCTCGGCGGGGGCATCGCCGACGACGATGGGAAGCAGCAGGAAATCACCCAGCACCGCCTGGAGGAAGGGGACATGCACCTCCAGAGAATGCTCCTGGGCATGGGCCTGATCCAGCACGCCGATTCCAGGCAGGGATTTCAGCGCTTCGGCACCGTCCCGGTCCAGGGCGATTGCGCCCAGAGGAGACGCCCATTCATCCGCCCCCGACAAGGCCAGTCCGCGAAACGCCACCCGGTGGCTGGGACCCAGCAGCACCACCCGCCGGATAAGTCCCTTCAGCGGCAACAGTCTGACATAAGCGCTGGCCGCCACCGCGCCGGAATAGACCCAGCCGGCATGAGGCGCGATCAAGGCCTTGGGCTTCGAGCGCGGATCGCCGGGCCGGGCTTTGGCCTCGTCCAGAAAGGCCGTCAGCTGGCGGTTGGCCTCGGCGAAATCGGCGGGATAAAACATGCCCGCCACGGCGGTGGGGCGGAGAGCGGTCATGAAAGCGGCCTCCCGGAAAGATGTGGTTCCATGGTAAACTTCTCCCATGACCAACGCCATCGAAGGCTCGCATTTTCCGGGGCGCTACTGGCATCGTCTGGATGACGGGCGTATCCAGTGTGATGTCTGCCCGCGTGAATGCAAACTCAATGACGGCCAGCGCGGCCTGTGCTTCGTGCGTGCTTGCGCCGATGGCGGCATGGTGTTGACCACCTATGGCCGGTCCTCGGGGTTTTGCATCGACCCCATCGAGAAAAAGCCGTTGAACCATTTCCTCCCCGGTACTCCCATTTTCTCCTTCGGGACGGCGGGCTGCAACCTGACTTGCAAGTTTTGTCAGAACTGGGACATCTCCAAAGCCCGTGAGTTCGACCGCCTGAACGATGCCGCCGATCCCGATTCCATCGCCAAGGCAGCGCTTCAACTGGGCTGCCGCTCGGTCGCCTTCACCTATAATGACCCGGTGATCTTCTTGGAATACGCCGTGGATGTGGCCAAGGCTTGCCGAGCGCGAGGATTGAAGACGGTGGCGGTGACCGCCGGTTACGTGAACCCGGAGGCCAGGGCCGAGTTCTTTTCTCATATGGATGCGGCCAATGTGGATCTGAAGGCCTTCACCGAACGCTTCTATCACTCGGTTTGCGGCGGCCATCTGGAGGCGGTGAAGGATACCTTGGTTTATCTGAAGCACCACACCAAGGTGTGGTTCGAGGTCACCACCTTGCTGATCCCCGGCGAGAACGACTCTCCCGACGAGATCGACGCCCTGAGCCGTTGGATGGTTGAAGCGCTGGGGCCTGATGTGCCGCTGCACTTTTCCGCCTTCCATCCCGATTGGAAGATGCGGGACAAGGACAACACGCCGCCCGCCACCCTGACCCGTGCCCGCGACATCGCTAAACGCAATGGCTTGTTCCACGTCTATACGGGCAATGTCCACGATCCGGCGGGAGGCGGGACCTATTGCCATGGCTGCGGCGCGTTGCTGGTCGGGCGCGATTGGTATGAATTATCCACCTGGACCCTGACCGAGGACGGGCGCTGTTCCGGGTGCGGCGAGAAATTGGCCGGAATCTTCGAATCCAGACCAGGACATTGGGGCCGAAAACGCCAGCAGGTGCGGCTTCACCGTTGAGCGGTATTCACATATCGTACAATTGTGCTAAAGCTTGCCGCCTTAAAACGTGACACGGTGTCGAAGTCAATGGTGAAGCGCTGGTTGCCTTGGGTGCTCAAGGGGGTGCTCTCGGTCGGTCTGATCTGGTTCGTGTTCAAGAAGGTTGATCTGGCATCAGCCTGGAGCCAGGCCAAGACTCTTGATCCTCTCATGCTGGCCGTGGCCTTCGCCCTTGGCGTGGTTCAGGTGCTGCTGGGCGCTGGGCGCTGGTGGTTGGTGCTTAAGGCGTTGAAAGCCTCCTTCACCATGGTTCAGGCCTTGGTGGTCTATTATATCGGCGTCTGCTTCTCCATCATCTTGCCGGTTGCCGGTGATGCGTTGCGCATGTGGAAGGCCCGTAAATCCGGCCTGTCCCTGTCTACCAGTGTCAATTCGGTGATGTTGGAACGCGTCATCACCATTTTAGGTCTGGTCTTACTGGTGGCGGGAACCCAACCTCTTCTGCTGGCCCGCGCCCCCAATATCCCCGGTTCCTGGGTATTCCCCGCCCTGTCGGTTCTTGGCATTGCCGGTATCGTCTTTCTGTCCCAGCTGGATCGGCTGCCGCAATCGCTGCATCGCTGGCGCTTGGTTCGCGGCCTGGCTCATCTGGCCGGAGACACAAGACGGCTGTTCTCTCAGCCGAGCTGGAGCGGACCGACTCTGATCGTCGCCATCATCGGCCATGCCAATTTGTCGCTGGAAGCTTATGCTTTGGCGGTCGGGCTTGGCCTCGACGTGGACCTGATCGACTGTTTGGTTTTGGTGCCGCCGGTCATTCTCATCATGACTTTGCCCATCTCCATCGCGGGATTGGGCTTGCGCGAGACCGCTATGGTCACCGCCTTTGGCTATATCGGGGTGGAAAGTCATTCCGCCCTGGTTCTGTCCTTGCTGTTCGGTTTGGTCAATATCGCCTCGGCCTTGCCGGGCGGCATCGTCTGGCTGTTGGCGGGCGAGCATCCCCGCCCCGATGAAATCGAGGAAGTGGAGCACGCGGTGGAAGACGGCCTGGACGAGGATGTGACGAAGGCGTGACCGGGCTTCTTAAAGCCCCGTCACGCGGCGGAACGGTTTAGCAGGAAAATAGGACCGGCAGTCCCATATGGGCCAGGATATGGCGGGTCCCGGCGCCAGCTTTGCCTCGGAAAGACAAAATCTTGCCCACATGACCGCCGACCACCAGAAGGTCGGCATTGACGTCATAGGCCCGTGACAGCAACGTATCCATCACGCCCAGCCCCTCGGTCAAGACTCGTTCACCCACTGCGGGCAGACCATGGGCCACCAAGTGGTCGATAATATTAACCGGCGGCGTGCTGGAGTTCTTGGAGGCGAAGTCGCGCCGGTAGACCACCAGAAGTTCCTTGGCTTGCCGAATCAGCGGCAAGGAATCGTGCAAAGCCCGCGATGCCTGTTTGCCGGAACGCCAACCGATGACCACGCGCTCGCCGATCAGGGCGCTCTCGCCGACGGCCGGGGCCACCAGGATCGGACGGCCGGAATCCAAAATCAGCTGTTCCACCATGGTGGCGGGAACATGACCGCTATGGGGGAGCGGCTGGGTGACGACCACCAGGTCCACATAGTGGCTGCAAAACACCACTTCAGAGATCATCTCGTCGGCTGCGCCATGTTCGATCTGCCACCAGCGGGTTTCAAGCCCTGCGGCGGCGGCTTCGAAAATAGCCTTGGCCTTGGCCGCTTCCGCCAGCAATGTATCGCTGGGGCGATGGGCCACCAGGGCGGCGGAGTGAATTTCGCGCCGGGCGAATAGGCCCGTCAGCCGGGCACCGAATCGCTTGGCCTGAGCAACCGCCAGAGCCAAGCCAGCGCTGGTGCTTGCGTCGCCGTCTACATGGACGAGAATATCTTTGATGCTCATTGATCCCACCCTGCCCGGATTCAGCGTGCCCGGATGACTAAATCGGCACGATGCTAGTTCAACGCCGGATCGGCTTGGCGTCAAGCGAAATTACGTAATTCGGTAATGAATTGCGTAATTAGTCCGTCCAGCCACAGGCGGAGAGATAGTCTCGCATGTGCTCGGGCACGGGCGCCAGAACCGAGAGGGCGGGCTTGCCGGAGTATAGCGGCAACTCGATAGAGCGCGAGTGCAGCAAAAGCCGGTCCCCCGCTAAGGTGCCGGTTCCACGGCCGTAAATGGGATCTCCCACCAGCGGATGGCCGATGGCGGCGCAATGGGCGCGGATCTGATGGGTGCGTCCGGTCAGCGGCTTGCATTCCAGCCAGGACAGCCGCCCGTCGCACCCTAATAATTTCCATTGGGTGGTGGAGGGCAAGCCGGAGCGATCCACTTCCATGCGCCAGCCATGGGTGCGCTCTCGCTTTTTGAGAGGGAAGTCCAAGAGTCCCTCGGTCTCGCGGGTGCGCCCCACCACCACGGCCCAATAGGTCTTCTTTGCCAGCCCCTTGGCGAAGAGTTCTCCCAACTGGGCCAGGGCCTTTTTGTGTCGGCCCAAGACCAGACAGCCCGATGTTTCCTTATCCAGCCGGTGGGCCAGTTCCGGCGGCCGACCCAGGCCGAAGCGAAGGGCATCCAGATATAACTGAAGATGATCGCCGCCCTTGGGGCCGGCATGGACCATCAACCCGGCGGGCTTGTCCAAGATCAGCACCGCCGGATCGCGGAAGAGAACGCGGGAAACCAGATCGTCAGGGGTCATGTCACTCCGCCGCCGCCGGAAGAGACACGGACTGCCGTCGATCCGAGGCGACAAAGGTGTAGATCACGGGCAGAACGAACAAGGTGAACAACGTCCCGATGGTCATGCCCGAAACGATCACCACCGCGATGGAAAAGCGTGACGCGGCACCGGCGCCACTGGCGAACAGTAGGGGGAGAAGACCAGCCACCATGGCTGCCGTGGTCATCAAGATCGGGCGAAGCCGTAAGCCCGCCGCCGCAAGGACCGCATCGGCGCGGGACATGCCGTGATGAGTCTGCTGCTCACGGGCCACTTCGCAGATCAAGATGCCGTGCTTGGTAATCAGGCCGATCAGGGTCACCAGTCCCACCTGGGTGTAGATATTCATACTGGAGACGCCGAGGGCTAGCGGGATCAGCGCGCCGCAGATGGACAGGGGCACCGAGACCATGATGACCAGCGGATCGCGGAAGCTCTCGAACTGAGCCGCCAGGACCAGGAAGATGATGACCAGGGCGAAGATGAAGGTCAGCATCAGGGCGTTGCCCTCTTGGACATATTGCCGCGACTGTCCGGCGTAATCCACGGTGGCGCCTTGGGGCAGCACCTCGGCGGCAATGCCGCGCAGCAGGTCCAGGGCCTGGCCCAGGGTCACGCCCGGCATGGGAAAGGCCTGGATGGTCACCGAGTTCAACTGGTTGAACTGGTTCAGAGATTCCGGCCTGACCGCCGTGCCCAGGGTCACCAGGGAAGACAGCGGAATGGCGGTTCCATCGGAGGATCGCACATGGAAGCGGCCCAAATGGGACGGGTCCAGGCGGAATTCGCGGCTGACCTGCGGGATCACCTGATAGGACCGCCCCTGAAGATTGACCAGATTGACGTAATTGCCGCCGGTCATGGTGGCGAAAGCGTCGCCGATCTGCTGCATGGAGACACCGTAGGCGGCGGCCTTGTCGCGGTCGATCTCCACCTTGGTCTGCGGGCTTTGGAACTTCAGGTCGCCATCAATGAAAGCGAACAGGCTGGACCCTTGGGCGCGCTTGATGATCTCGGTTTCCATCTCCAGCAACTGGCGATATTCGGCGGTGGATGAAATTACGAACTGCACCGGCAGACCGTCCACGCCGGGCAGGGGCGGCGGCGGGAAGACCGACCCTTTGACGCCCGAGACTTCGTTGATGGACATCTGCACCGCCGCCGTCAATTCCTTGGCGGCGCGCTTGCGTTCGCCCCAGCCGGTCAGCACCGCGCCGCCGAAGCCCTGGTTGATCCCGCCCATGCCGTTGATGAGGAAGGTGTCCCGGACTTCCGGGAATTTATGAAGCTGGGCTTCGATCTGATGGGCGAAGATGTCCATGAAGTCGGTATTGGCCGAAGCCGGGCCGCTATAAGCGGTGAAGATCACGCCTTGGTCTTCTTCGGGGGCCAGTTCGGTGGGAACCGCCAGGAACAGAAATGGCAGACTACCCAGCACGATCAAAGCGAAGATCAAGGTGGTGGGACGATCCGCCAGGGATGCGGCCAGCCAGCGTTCATAGCGGGCGCGAACCCGCTCGAAGGTCCGGTCGATCAGCGCGGGCAGACCCGACTTGTCGTCGTCATGGCGCAAGATCAGCGAGCACATCATGGGGGACAAGGTCAGGGCGACGATGCCCGACACGACGACCGAACCGGCCAGAGTCAGGGCGAATTCCTTGAACAGCGATCCGGTCAGCCCTCCCATAAAGGCGATGGGGGCATAGACGGCGGCCAGGGTCACGGTCATGGCGATAACCGGACCGGCGATCTCGCGGGTTCCCATCAGGGCGGCCTGGACCGGAGGATGGCCCTCTTCAATATGGCGATGGATGTTCTCCACCACCACGATGGCGTCATCCACCACCAGTCCGATGGCAAGAACCATGGCCAGCAGGGTCAGCAGATTGATGGAAAACCCCAGCGCCAGCAGCAAGGTGGCGACCCCGACCAGCGACAGCGGCACCGTGACCACCGGAATGGCGACCGAGCGTACCGAGCCCATGAAGAAGAAGATCACCACCATGACGATCAGCGCCGCTTCAAGGATGGTCTTGGCCACTTCGTCAATGGCGGCTTGAATGAACAAGGTGGAGTCATAGGCGACCTTGGCGGTCAATCCCGGCGGCAATTGCGCCTGGAGGGCTGGCAGGGTCTCTTCGCGCACCTGTCGGATCACCGACAGGGGATTGGCTTCGGGCGTGGTGTAGATACCGACGAAAATGGCGCGGTCACCGCTGGCGAAGACGCTCATATCATCGCTTTCCGGCCCCAGATTCACATCAGCCACATCGCCCAGGCGGACCAGTTTCGCCCCGGAATGCTTGATGACCAGCTGACGGAATTCGTCCACGCTTTTCAGGTCGGTGGAGGCCTGGGTGTTGACCACGTCGTAAGAGCCCTTGGTGGAGCCCGAGGCCGAAGTATAATTATTGGAGGTCAGCGCGGCCTTCAGATCCTCGGGGCTAAGGCCGTACTGAGCCAGCTTTTCCGGGTCGATCCAGACCCGCATGGAGAACTTCTGTCCGCCGAACACTTCTGGATTGGCGACGCCCGGCACGGCGGCCAACTTGGGCTGAATCACCCGCATCACATAATCGGTGATCTGCTGCTGGCTGAGGCGGTCGGAGGAAAACGCCAGATAGGCCGAGGCGAAGGACTGCCCGGTTTCCTTCTTGATGACCGGATCATTGATGCCGCGCGGCAGCACGGCGCGAACCTCGTTGGTCTTGCTCAAGACCTCGGTCATGGCGGTCTCGGGGTCCTCGTTCAGGCGCACATAGGCCTTGATGATCGAGGTCCCCTGCAAGGATTTCGACGTCAGATAGTCGATACCTTCGGCGGTGGCCACTGCTTTTTGCAGCGGCTGCGTCACGAAACCTTGGATCAGATCCGCGTCGGCGCCGGGAAAGGTGGTGGTGATGGTGATGACCGTATTGGTCATCTCGGGATATTGCCGCACCGGCAGACTGGTCAGCGCCCGCAGACCGATGAACAAGATCAGCAGACTAACCACCGAGGCGAGAACCGGCCGCTTGATGAAGATGTCGAACATCGTGGTGGTCCTTATACCGGCGAGCCACTGACGTGCCTCACCTTATTGCCCTCAAACGCCGGGCGCTCGCGCTTGGCTTACGCGCCATAAGGCGCGGCGGGCCTTGCCCTTGCCGTTCCCCATGAACTGAAAATGTCAGTTCATGGGGAACGGTATTATTGCATCGCTGTCTTGGGCGGAACCCGCAGAGGGTCATCGGCGGCGATCTGGACCAGACTGCCGTTTTCCAGCTTTACCTGCCCCGATGTCACCACCAGATCACCCGGCTTGACGCCTTGCTTGACCACCACCAATCCATCGCGGCGATCACCCAGCTGCACCACGGCGCGTTCCACCATCTTGCCCTTATCGCCATCACGCACCACGAAGACCGCGTCACCGTGCAGGTTGTACGACACCGCCGAGACCGGCACGGTAATCACCTTTTCCATGGCGGGGCGGTCGATCTCGATCTTGGAGAACATGCCTGGCCGCAATTGGCGGGTGGTATTGGGGAATTTAGCCTGAACCGTCACCATGCCGGTCTTGGCATCGACCAGTGGCTCGATGGCGGCGATGGTGCCGTCAAAGGCTTTGTCGGGCCAAGCATCGGTGGTCATGCGCACCGGCTGGCCCACCATCACCGCCGACAGATCCTTTTGCGAGACAGTGAAGTCGCACAGCATCAGGGACAGGTCCTGCACATTGACGACGACCTGACCGGGCTGGACATACTGGCCCAGGTCGATCTTGCGGACGCCCAGGACTCCGTCAAAGGGAGCGGCGACGGATTTCTTGGCGATCTGAGCATGCAGACCGGCGACCTTGGCTTGGCGGACTTTCAGCTCGGCCTCGGTCTTTTCCAAAGCCGCCACGCTGACGGTGTTGGAGCGCAGCAGGGCCACATTGCGGTCATAGCTGGTCCGGGCCAAAGCCAGTTCGGCCTCGGCGCTGCGCAGATCGCCCATCTCCACATCCACGTCGAGGCGGACGAGAACTTGGCCGCGCTTGACCTCTTGGCCGGACTGGAAGCCGATATCCTTGACCAGCCCCGCCATGGAGCCCGAGATATCAACGCCGTTAACCGCTTGAAGGGTGCCCACGGCCGGAACCGTGCTGCGCCACTCCTCTAAAGATGCCGTGGCGATGGTGACCGCCACAACCGGCTTGGGCATGGTGGCGAAGTACTGCTTTATCATGGTGTTGCGAAAGCTGACGAAGCCGAACACTCCGCCGAACACCACGGCGCTGCCCACCAGCATGATGATGATTCTCTTGGCCTTCATGACGGGCTTCCTTCTTTGGTGGTCAGCAGATCAAGGGCATGGTGCATCAGACGCTCGCTGGTGGCGGCGTCTCCCAGGCGGATACCCATCAGGCGCTGGAAGTACAGCCCGTCCATGGCGGTACAGATCAGCCCCGCCCGCTCCATGTCCGGGCTGTCGCTGGCAAGACGCTCTTGCCACCGGGCATACATGGCGTGGATAGGAGCCATCAGATCGGGATTGACGGTGATGGCCGCCAACAACGCGCCGCCCACCGAATCGGTGGCAGGGCCGGTGGGGTCAAAGCTGGCGCGCACCATGGTTTTGGCCCAGCGATAGGGGCCTTCCGGCTCGCGCAGGTAATAGTCGTGGCTCAACTGGTCGCACTGGTCGATCAGCCGTTGGACCATGCCGCGGATCAGGTCGTCCTTGCTCTTGAAGTGATAGAGCACGCCGCCCTTGCTGATGCCCGCCACTTTGGCGGCGGCGTCCAGGGTCAGCCTAGCCACGCCTTGGTCGCGCACGATGGCCATGGCGGCGTCGATGATAGTGTCACTGGTGCTCATGAGATAACTATACCGTCCAGACGGTTTGTGTACCGACTGGACGGTATAGCGACATGCATGGCCGAGTCTAGATCGACCTAAGCATGGCTTGGTTGCGTCAGACGCAAACCCACGAAAAAACTATGCCTTTGCCTGATAGTACAGGTTCTGGACGTGCTGCCCGGCGGCGAAGAAGACCCAGCGCTCCGCCAGCAAGCCAATGAACTGGCAGACGAAGGCCAGGACCGGCAAGCCCGCTAACAGCAAGGCCGTCGGCGCCACGAAAGCCGCCACCAGGAAAAATACCGTCAGCCCCTTCACCGTCTCGGCCCCACCGGGAGCCGTGAACTCCACGGTATTGAAGCTTTGCCCCATGAAGCCCTGGGTGATCTGGCGGATTTGATTGTGGTGAACCCCGATGGCGCTTTTCAGGGAGGTTGTCGGCTTGGCTGTGGCATTGATCCAAAGTTGATAAGAGCGCGCAGCCAAGGCCAAGATGGTCAGGGTCACGGCCCATGACAGCAAGAACCCGGTCAATCCGCTTCCCATGAGAGACCCATAGGCGGCGGCCAGGGTGAAGCCGGAAGCCAGCCCCATCAGCAGGTAATTGATGACGGTCCAAGACGAGGCCCATTGGCGGACAAAGCGCACGCAGGCATAGATCATGCCGGTGCAGACGAACAGAGCCAACGAGCCCGCGACCACCAGCACGCCCAGCGCCATGGGCAGGTCCAGCCCCTTGCCATTACCGAACGTCATCAGAACCGGCGACCAGCCCAGGGCATGGATCGCGCCATAAAGCACCGCCAGTCCACAGAGTGCTGGGATCAGGAGGACTTCGCGGGACAGCCAGGATGTGCGCCAACTGGCCGCCGCTCGCCAGCCACGCTGGGGATTGGCCAGATGGAATACCGAGGCCACCAGCCCCAGGCAAAGCAGGACCAGGGCCAGAACGGCTCCCATGGCATAGAAGCCGCCGGTCTCGGCGGCATAGACCTGCCCCAGAACCAGGGCGATCAGCAATCCCTGGCCAGCCCCGATCAGGGTGGTGAGGAAAACGACGGAAAAAGCGGGTCTCATGGCAATGCCCTCCGTCTTACCAGTTCGACACGCCGTCGATGGTGGGGGTGGTAAAGGCGGGACGGGGCTTCTCGCCCTCGGCCTTCAGCGGGTTGTCCTGGCGGACCAGTTCGTCGGGATGCAAGGTGGTGGTGATCTTGCGGCGCGGCAGGTAGTGATTGGCCGGACGGGTGCCCCATTCCGGCATCAGCGGGAACCCGCCATTGTCGCGGATGGCCTTGGCCGCCTCGGAATTGGGATCGTTGATATCGCCGAAGATGCGGGCCGAGGCCGGACACGCCAGGACACAGGCGGGCTTGCGGCGGTCTTCCTCGATGGTCTTGTCATAGATGCGGTCCACGCACAGGGTGCACTTTTTCATGACGCCTTGGACGGGATCGAATTCACGCGCCCCATAGGGGCAGGACCACGAACAGTATTTGCAGCCGATGCATTTGTCGTAATCCACCAAGACGATACCGTCTTCTTCCCGCTTATAGCTGGCTCCGGTGGGGCAGACCGGTACGCAGGGCGGTTCCTCGCAATGGAGGCAGCTTTTGGGAAAGTGAATGGTTTCCGTATCGGGGAAGGTGCCGCATTCAAAGGTCTGGACGCGGTTGAAGAACACCCCCGTCGGATCGGCTCCATAGGGATTCTGGTCGGGCAAAGGCCCCGCCCAGCCCGATGTATTCCATTCCTTGCATGAGGTCACGCAGGCATGGCAACCGACGCAGACATTGAGGTCGATGACCAGCGCGAGCTGGGTCATGACGGGTTCGCCCGGTTGGCGGGCGCGGTCGCTGGTTGCTTCATGGGTTCGATCGCTGGAGCCGGCAGCATCATCGGGCGCCGGCGAAATAGTTGCGCATTTTCCGCACGATGCCCGTGCCCGGCGCGGCGCGGATGCTGGCGATCTGCGGCGCCGTCATGGTCTCCCCGTC